>NZ_JBFAJA010000003.1:35740-194741 GCF_040654975.1 Dactylosporangium sp. NPDC050588
GCCAGCAGGCAGAACCGGACAGCCGGCGGGCCAGCAGGCCAGCGACCGGACCCCATAGACGGCGGGCAGCAGGCAGAACCGGACAGCCGGCGGGCCAGCAGGCCAGCGACCGGACCCCATAGACGGCGGGCAGCAGGCAGAACCGGACAGCCGGCGGGCCAAGGGGCATGACTCGACGGGAGACAGGTCATCGGGCAGGACCCGACTGAACGGCGGGGCTGCAGGCAGGAACCCGGTGGGCGGCAGGGGCAGCAGGCAGGAACAGACCGACGGCGGGCCGGCAGGCAGGAACCCGGTGGGTGGCGGGCTGGGCTCAGTGGGCGGGGCAGCGGGCAGGACTGGCAGGCCGCGGCCGAACCGTCCGGCGGGTGTGGCGGGTCGGGTCGGTTGGCGGGTGTGGCGGGTCGGTGACGCTGGATCGGGTGTGATGCCGACGTTGAGCGTTCGCGTTGGCGCATGGGCAGGGGGCGACCAGTCGGGGTTCGGGCACGGGTGGGTCCGTGTCTGTCCGCGCGGGCGACGGGCCGGAGAGCGATGTGGGCGGCGGGGTGCGGGAGCCGCAGGTGACCGACGGGCCCTGCGAAGCGCCCGCGCGGGTCAACACCGACAGGATCAGGTCCATGGGATCGATGGCCGTGGAGAAGCAGGGGCGATCAGCGGGATCCTCGCGACGCGCTGGCACGGTCGACATGGACAGGAGCAAGCTCCGCGGGGCAATGGTCGTGGAGAAGCGCGGGCGATCGGCGAGGGTGCGGGAACTGCAGGCGATCGGCCGATGCAGGAGGGAGTCGCGAGGAGAGCTGGTTCGGTGGGGTGCCACGGGGGTTGACGTGGTTGACGGTGCGGGTGGTGGGGTTGTCCAGGGGTCCGGTGTGGGGGTGCTGGGTGTCCGGCGGTCAAGGGCGGGTTTGGGGAAGCAGGCCCAGGGACATGGCGGTGGTGACGGCGGCGGTGCGGTCGCTGACGTCGAGCTTGTTGAAGGTGCGGAGCAGGTGGGTCTTGACGGTGGCCTCGGTGATGTGGAGGGTGCGGCCGATGTCGGCGTTGGTGGCGCCGGTGGCGACAAGGGAGAGGACCTGCAGCTCGCGGGTGGAGAGGATCGGGGGCTGGGGTGGGTTGCGGACCTGTTGGACGAGGCGGCCGGCGACGGACGGGGCCAGGACGGTCTCGCCGCGGGCCGCGGCGCGGATGGCGGTGGTGAGGTCGGTGCGGGAGACGTCCTTGAGCAGGTAGCCGCTGGCTCCGGCTTCGACGGCGCGGAGGATGTCGGCGTCGGTGTCGTACGTGGTGAGGACGACGACGCGGGTCTGGGGCAGGGCGGCGAGGATGCGGTCGGTGGCACCGGCGCCGTCGAGGCCCGGCATGCGCAGGTCCATGAGGATGACGTCGGGGCGGTGGGTGTGGGCGGCGGTGACGGCCTCGTCGCCGGAGCCGGCTTCGCCGACGACGGTCAGGTCGGGTTCGGGCTCGAGCATGCCGCGCAGGCCGTCGCGGACGACGGGGTGGTCGTCGACCAGCAGGACGCGAATCATGCCAGGCCCAAAGAAGCCGTGGAGACAGCGGGGGCGCAGACGGGTGGCATGACATTGATCATTTCAGCCGGAGCCCCGTAAAGCGGGCGGCGCGCGCGGGTCATGACAGCTCGACCGTGATGGTGGTGCCGGCGCCCGGGCGGCTTTCGATGGTGCAGATGCCGCCGGCGTCCTCGACCCGGGCGCGCATGCCGGCCAGGCCGTAACCGGCGGCGGGTGAACCCGGGACGCTGGATGCGACGGCGGGACCAGAAGAAGGAACGGTGAAGCCGGCCCCGTCGTCGGTGACGGTGAGGGCGACCGAGGTGCCGGTGGTGGTGAGCCAGACGTCGACGGTGGTGGCGCCGGCGTGCTTGCGGACGTTGGTCAGGGCCTCCTGCAGGGAGCGCAGCAGCACCACCTGCTGCGCGGTCGGCAGGTCGATGAGGGCCCAGGAGGGGGACGGCAGGTGGCAGGCGGTGCGGATGCCGGTCTCGGCCGCCAGGCGGGAGAGCTGGCGGCGGACCGCGGCGACGAGGCCCGCGGTGTGCAGGTCGGCGGGGCTGAGGGCGGCGACGAGGGCGCGCGCCTCGGCGAGGTTGTCGCGGGCGGTGCCGACCACCTGCTCGAGGCGCCGCGCGGTCTGCGCGGGGTCGGTGGCGGCCTGGGCCAGGGTGATGATGCTCGTGAAGCCCTGCGCGAGGGTGTCGTGGATCTCGGCGGCGAGGCGGGCCCGTTCGGTGAGCACGCCGGCCTCGTGGGACAGGCGGGCGACCTCGGCGCGGCTCGCGGACAGCTCGGCGATCATCGCGGCGCGTTCCTCGTTCTGGTCGGTGAGGCGGGCGATGTACGTGCCGGCCACGATCGCGAACGCGAGGCCCAGCACGGTGAGCGGGATGAGGCCGTGCACCTTGGTCAGCGTCCCGTCGCGCAGCAGCGCGAGCGGCACGGGCACCAGGTCGAGGACGGCGACGACGAGGAGGGCGGGGCGCAGCGGGAGAGTGGCGAAGACCATCGAGCCCCAGGCGAAGAGCGCGAACGACGCCGTGTGGTCGAGCCAGACCGCGGTGAGGTGCAGCGCCGACAGGACGGCCACGAACAGGGCCGCGTGCAGGGCGAACAGCCGGTGCGCCACGGACCACGCGAGGCACCCCACCAGCAGGAGCGACGCGGACACCGAGCCGGGGGCCCGGTCGGCCAGCATGAAGCCGACGACCGAGCCCACGACCACGACATACAGCACGTCCCACAGGCCGAAGGTCACCGGCGCGACCAGCGGAACGTCAGCAGGCTCAGCGCCAGCCCGAGCACGCACCACGCCCCCAGGACCAGGGCGGTCCGGCCGGGCTCCCATGAACCTGCCACCTCCTGCGCGGCGAGGGCGTCGGGCAGGAACACCGAGCGGAATCCCTGCCCCATCCACTTGACGGGGAACAGCGCCGAGACGTTGACCATCGCCGAGGGCAGCGCGGCGATGTGGACGAAGATGCCGGACGTGAACTGCAGGACGAGGACGGGCAGGTTGAGCACCGCCGGTGCGCTGCGGGCCGAGCGGGCCAGGGACGACGCGGCGATGCCCAGCAGGGTACAGGCGACCACCGACAAAACCAGGAGCCAGCCGAGCGTCAGCCAGCGCGCACCCGAAGCAGGAACAGGTAGGTCGAAGAGCAGCACACCGACCAGCAGCAGCAACAGCACCTCGAAGAGGGCGGCGAAGAAGACCAGCACGATCTTGCCGATGAAATAGGCGCCGGCGGTGACGGGCGTGCCGCGCAGGCGTTTGAGGGTGCCGTCCTCGCGGTCGACGGCGATGCCGACGCCCATGGAGATGAACGCGGTGGACAGGATGCCGTAGGCGATCATGCCGGCGGCGAACACCTGGCTGTGCGTGGTCGGGGACCCCGGCGAGACAGGCGTGTCGAAGATGAGCCCGAGCAGGATCGTGAGCAGTGCCGGGAACGCGAACGTGAAGATGACCGCGTCCTTCTGCCGGATCAGCTGGAGGACCTCGACGAAGCCGCGGGAGCGACCCATGGCGAGCGTGGACGGCATGGTCATGACCGGGCTCCGATGAGGTCGAGGTAGACGTCTTCCAGGCTGGGACGGCGGATCTGGAGGTCGAGGGCGTCGGGCGGCAGCGCGGCGACGACGCTGTTGGGCGAGTCGGTGCGCACCTCGTGCAGGCCGGTGCCGTCGCGCCAGGTGACGGTCGCCTGCGCCCGAGCCAGTCCGCCCACAGTGGACGGTGTACCGGCGGCGACGATCCGGCCGCCCGCGATGATGGCCAGCCGGTCGGCGAGCGCCGCGGCCTCTTCGAGGTAGTGGGTGGTGAGCAGGACCGTGGTCCCGTCGGCGGCGAGTGAGCGGATCAGCGCCCAGAACTGCCGCCGCGCCTCGGGGTCGAAGCCGGTCGTCGGCTCGTCGAGGAAGACCAGGTCCGGGTTGCCGATGATGCCGAGCGCGACGTCGACGCGGCGCCGCTGCCCGCCGGACAGCGTCCGCACCCGGGCACCGGCCTTGTCCGACAGCCCGACGAGGTCGAGCACCAGCGATGGATCGCGTGGAGCGGGGTAGAAGCGCGAGTAGTGCCGGACGGTCTCGCGAACCGTGAGGTCGGCGGCGTCGGTGGCGGTCTGGAGCACGATCCCGATCCGGGACCGCCACCGGCGGCCGGCGGAGCACGGATCCTCGCCCAGCACCCGTACATCACCGCAATCGCGGCGACGGTGGCCTTCGAGGATCTCGACGGTGGTGCTCTTGCCCGCGCCGTTGGGCCCGAGCAGGGCGAAGATCTCCCCGGGCCCGACGGCGAGGGAGATCCCGTCGATGGCCGGGATGCCCCCGTACGCCTTGCGCAGCCCGTGCACTTCGATCGGTGTCATGAGGACATCGAAACGCGTACACACCCTGCCGCGGGACGACCGGAGGACTGAAGCCGGCTGTCAACCGGTCGGTGGACAAGCGCCGAGCCGGAGGACCTGGGCGGGTAGGTCCTCCGGCTCGGCAGGGGATAAAGCGCTACAGGTTCGTCACGTAGATGATCTGGTTGGCCGTGTTGGCCGGACCACCCGTGTTGTTGATGACGTGGTTGATCGTGCCGACGCCGCCGAGCGAGACGCTGACCATGTTGCGCAGCGCGACGCCCGCCTTGACCGGGACCTCGAAGGACCGTTCGCCGACGACGGCGGGGTTGGCGTTGAAGTAGCAGTAGCTGCCCAGCCCGTACGCCTCGTGCGTGGTGACGGCGTCGGCGACCTTGTAGGCGGCCCAGCCCCGGGTGGAGCCGTTCATCCAGGCGGCCTGGTTCGGCGGGTCGTAGGGCATCTCGTTCTGGAAGAAGTACGTGCGGCCGCCGTTGCCGTTCCAGATGACCTGGTACTGCTGGTAGTGCTCGACGAACAGCCCGTACATCGTGACGTTGTTGCCGTTGACGACCATGCCGTTCTGGCCGGTGTTGATGTTCCAGCCGTAGGTGCCGGCGTTGCCGTGGTCGGCGCGCCAGATCCACATGTGGTCGCCGATCACGTTGCTGCTGTTGACCTGCAGGCTGACGGTGGCCTTGCCGACGTGGGCGCCGCCGACGCGGAAGTACACGTCGTGCAGCGAGGTCGGGTTCGCGGCGTGCGAGGCCGAGGAGCCGGCCGGGCCGAGCTCGACGAGGGTCGGCGAGTTGACGGTGCCGGCGTCGATGAGCAGGCCGGCGAGCTTGACGCCGTCGACGTCGGCGACCTTGATCGCGGTGACGCCGTTGTCCGGCACGAACGTGGCGAGGCCGAGCCCGAGGACGACCGTGTTCGGGTTGTTCACCTGCAGCGGCGCGTTGAGGTGGTAGACGCCGGGCGTGACGAGCAGGTGCCGGCCGGCGGCGAGCGCCGCGTTGATCTGCGCGGCGGTGTGCCCGGGGCGGACGATGAAGAACTGGTCGAGGGAGATCGACGAGCCCGCCGGGGTCTTGCCGAACCAGCTGGTGCCGGTCGTGTTGCTCTGCAGCGCCGGGACGAACACCCGGTAGGTGCCGGTGCCGTCGATGTAGAGGAACGGCTTCTCCCGCTGCAGCGGCGTCTGGTTGATCACCGTGTGCGAGGGGTTCGGGAAGTGCGGCGGCGGGGCGCCCTGCACGCCCTGGAAGACCATGTTCCACACGGAGCCGGCCCAGCTGCCGAGCTCGCTGTTGCGGGTGTACCACTGCTGCTGCGAGCCGGACACGACGCGCCCGTCGACCTTCGTGTCGGCCATGAGGCCGCCGGAGGACCAGCCGTCGCCGCCGTTCCAGAGCTGGATCTCGTTGTTGCCGCCGCGCAGGTGCATGCGGCGGTACTGCACGGCCTGCGAGACGGCCCAGCGCTCGACCTGCACGCCGTTGCCGGTGTTCGGCAGGGTCACGGACAGGTTCTCCGCACCGCGCCAGAAGTTCTGGGTGGCGTTGCCGCCGAACCAGGTGGCCTCGGCCCGGACGTGGCCGTTGATGTTGACGTCGTCGGGTGAGAACCCGAGGCCGGCGACCTGGGTGTAGAAGCCGACGTTGGCGTCGATGGTGTGGTTGCCGGGCTTGAACAGCACCGCGTAGCGCTCGGTGCCGAACTGGTTGGTCTCCTGGCCGGCGAAGATCTGGTTGAGCCGGGCCTGCGCGGCGGCCTGCTGCGACGGGTCGAAGACGGAGACGTTGGGGCCGAAGTTGGGGTTCTTCGGGTCGGGCGTCTCGATCGGCCCGCTGCTCGTGGGACCGCTGCTCGACGGGCTGGCGCCGCCCAATACGTACACCTCGAACTCCCACAGCGAGACGCCCCACTGCGTGGCCTTGGCGGTGGCGTTGACCCGAACATAGCGGCCGGTGCCGGTCACGTCGATCGTCTGGACCCCGCCGGTGCCGGTGGTGGTCGAGTGGATCGTGGTCCAGGCGGCGTTGTCGCTGGAGACCTGGATCTGGAAGGCGCTGGCGTACGCGGCCTCCCAGCGCAGGACCACCCGGCAGAGCTGGTACGACGCGCCGAGGTCGACGGTGATCCACTGCGGGACGGAGGCGGCGCTGGCCCAGCGGGTGCCGGTGTTGCCGTCGACGGCGGCACTGGCGGGCGTGCCGGCGTTCTCGGTCGAGGAGGCGGTGGCCGGGCGGGTGATCGCGCGGTTCGTCGGGCCGCAGGTCTGGCCGGTCGGCGAGGACTCGCCGTACACCTGGAACTCCCACAGCGAGTAGCCGTAGGCGGTGTTGCGCTGGGTGCCGTACATCCGCACGTAGCGTCCGGTGCCGGTGACGTTCAGCGTCTGGGTGCCGCCGGCGCCGGTGGTGGTGCTGTAGACCTGCGTCCAGTTCGCGGCGTCGTTGGAGATCTGGATCTGGAACGCCTTGCCGGACGCGGCCTCCCAGTTGAGCACGACCTGCGACAGCGCGGCGGGCGCGCCGAGGTCGACCTGGATCCACTGGGGGTCGGCGAAGGCGCTGGCCCAGCGGGTGCCGGTGTTGCCGTCGGTGGCGGCGGTCGCCGGCGTGCCGGCGTTCTCGCTGGAGGAGGCGGTGGTGGGCTTGCCCTGCGACAGCAGGGTCGGTGCGGCGCTCGCGTTGGGCAGCGCGATCGCGGCGACGGCGGTGGAGAGCATCAGGGTGGTGGCGCCACCGAGGAGCCAGCGGCGCAGACCGTTGCGCCGCGGTGGCGCATCAGCGGGCGCATGCGCCGCGGGATAACGCGACAAACGCGGAAATTTCATGATCCTGCCTGTCAGTCGGGGGACGTGGCGGGGCCGTGAGCTGGGCGGACGGAACCGTGGGCGGTGACCTGTCGAGGCAAGGCGGTGCGTCGACGGTCGTCGACATTCTCATGTCGGGAGCCACACATGAGAGAGCGCTCTCTCAGAACCACGAGTGTTACGCCGAGGTTGCATCGCCGTCAAGACATACTTCGATCGCGACGTAAACAATCCTGTTTTGTCCGATTCTACGGACCGCCGGAACCGCTTCCCGACCTTGACGTCCAGGTGACGCACCACTTTAATGACGACATTATTTAAGTCCCGACAGAAACCAACTGGTCGCGGCAACACCCCGTTCGGCTGGGACCAGCACCACCTTCACCCCCTGTCGAGCGTGCGACCGTCACGCCGCAGCCCCAACCCCTGCGGTCGCTTCGGCACGCCGGTCGGCACCCATGAAAGGGCAGACACGTGCCGAGACGAAGGCTCGCGTTACTGATGGCGGCCGCCCTCCTGACCGGTTCGCTCGCCGCGTGCGGCAACCCCGTGGCGGACGCCAAGACCCTGACCTACTGGGCGAGCAACCAGGGCAGCAGCCTCGAGTTCGACAAGCAGACCCTGGCCCCCGTCCTGGAGCGCTTCGAGCAGCAGACCGGCATCCACGTCAAGGTCGAGGTCGTGCCCTGGTCGGACCTGCTCAACCGGCTCCTGGCGGCGGCGACGTCGGGCCGCGGGCCGGACGTGGTCAACATCGGCAACACGTGGTCGGCGTCGCTGCAGGCGACGAACGCACTGATCTCGTTCGACGCGGCGGCGTTCGACCGGATCGGCGGCCGGGACCGGTTCGTGCCGGCGGCCCTCGCCTCGGCGGGCGCGCCGGGCAAGGCACCGGCGGCGGTCCCGCTGTACTCGCTGTCGTACGCGCTCTACTACAACAAGCAGATGTTCGCCGACGCGGGCATCAGCAAGCCCCCGGCGACGTGGGAGGAGCTGGTCGAGGTCGGCAAGCGCCTCACCAACGGCAAGCAGTGGGGCCTGGCGATCGAGGGCGCGAACCTGTCGGAGAACGCACACCACGCGTTCACGTTCAGCCAGCAGTACGGCGGCGAGTGGTTCGACCTGAGCGGCAAGCCGACGTTCGACACGGACCAGAACGTCAAGGCGATCAAGCGGTACATCGACCTCATGGCCGTCGACAAGATCGTCAACCCGAGCAACGCCGAGTACGCGAAGAACGAGTCGCTGTCCGACTTCGCCAACCGCAAGGCGGCGATGCTGCTGTGGCAGGCGGCCGGCTCCGCGTTCCAGGCGCAGGGCATGCGCCCCGAGGAGTACGGCATCGCGCACGTGCCGTTCCCGGCGAACCCGCCCGCCGGCGGCCGGAAGGTCAACAGCATGGTCGCCGGGATCAACATCGCGGTGTTCCGGCACAGCAGGAACCTGGAGGGCGCAATGGAGTTCGTGAAGTTCATGACCAGCGACGACGAGCAGGTCGCCCTCAACAAGGTGTACGGGTCGCTGCCGTCGGTCAAGGGCGCGCTCACGAACCCGGCGTTCCAGGCGCCGGAGCAGAAGATCCTCGCCGAGGTGCTCGCCTCGACGGCGTCGCCGCTGCCGCAGGTGACGACGGAGAGCCAGTTCGAGACCCTCGTCGGCGCGGTGATGAAGGAGCAGTTCGCCAACGCGGCGAACAACAAACCGATCACCGAGGCCGCCATCCGGGCGAAGCTGAAGGCCGTCGAGCAACGGATGAAGGCATGACCGCCGGGCACCCGCAGCGGCGGGTCACACCGATGCAGTCGGCCCGCGGGTCGGCGACCGTCCCCGTCCGCCGGCCCATGCACGCCGCGCCGGACGTGCGGCAGCACCGCGGCTCCGCCCCCAACGCCGCGCCGCGGCGGGCGAGCACGCCCGCGCAGCGCCGGAGGCGGAGGCTGCGGTCCAAGTACCTGCCGTACATGCTGGTCCTGCCGGCCGCGTTCCTGGAGATCGCGATCCACGTCGTGCCGATGCTCGTCGGCGTGTGGATGAGCCTGCTGGAGCTGACCCAGTTCCACATCCAGGACTGGTCGACGGCGCCGTTCGTCGGGTTCGGCAACTACAGCGCGACCCTCGACGTCAACAGCGAGACCGGCAAGGCGCTGCTGCACTCGTTCGGCATCACCGTGCTGTACACGACGCTGTCGGTGGCGATCTCGTGGCTGTTCGGCCTGTCGGCGGCGGTGTTCCTGCAGCGGCCGTTCCGCGGCCGGGCGCTGCTGCGCACGCTGTTCCTCACCCCGTACGCGCTGCCGGTCTACGCCGCCGTCATCACCTGGGGGTTCCTGTTCCAGCGGGACACGGGCCTGGTCAACCACGTGCTCGTCGACCAGCTCGGGCTCGTCGACGGGGAGCGGCCGTTCTGGCTCATCGGCGAGAACAGCTTCTGGGCACTGCTGGTGGTGTCGGTGTGGCGGACGTGGCCGTTCGCGCTGCTGTGCATCACCGCCGGCCTGCAGAACGTGCCGACGGAGATGTACGAGGCGGCCGCGATCGACGGCGCCGGGTTCTGGCGGCGGATCACCTCGGTGACGCTGCCGTCGCTGCGGCCGATCAACCAGGTGCTGCTGCTGGTGCTGTTCCTGTGGACGTTCAACGACTTCAACACCCCGTACGTGCTGTTCGGCGGCTCCGCGCCGCCGGAGGCGGATCTCATCTCGATCCACATCTACAACAGCTCGTTCAGCACCTGGGACTTCGGCACGGGCTCGGCGATGTCGGTGGCGCTGCTGCTGTTCCTGCTGCTGGTCACGGCCGTCTACCTGTTGATCACGAACCGCAGGAGGATCCATGCGTGAGGGCCGGGGCGAGCGGATCGCCCGCTGGATCGTGCTGACCTTCCTGGCCGCGTTCGTGCTGACGCCGCTGTACGTGATGGTGAGCTCGGCGTTGAAGCCGCTGCAGGACGTGCAGGACTACTTCACCTGGTTCCCCTCGACGCTGACGTTCCAGGCGTTCGTCGACATGTGGAGCACCGTCCCGCTCGGCAACTACCTGCTCAACAGCGTGATCGTGGCGTCGGTCGCGGCGGTGTTCTCGGTGGTGATCGCGGTCTTCGCGGCGTTCGCGATCAGCCGGTACCGCTTCCGCGGCCGGAGCGTGTTCTCCGTCGCGGTCCTGTCGACGCAGATGTTCCCCGGCATCCTGTTCCTGCTGCCGCTGTTCCTCATCTACGTGAACCTCGGCACGGCCGGCGGCGTCGACCTGTACCAGACCCGCCTGGGCCTGGTCATCACGTACCTGACGTTCTCGCTGCCGTTCTCGATCTGGATGCTGGCCGGCTACTTCGACTCGATCCCCCGCGGCCTCGACGAGGCGGCCCAGGTCGACGGCGCCGGGTCGATGCGCACCCTGTTCACCGTCATCCTGCCGACCGCCGTGCCGGGGATCGTCGCGGTGACCGTCTACGCGTTCATGACGGCGTGGGGCGAGGTGCTGTTCGCCTCGATCATGACGGACCAGGACAGCCGCACCCTCGCCGTCGGCCTGCAGGCCTACTCCACCCAGTTCCAGGTCTACTGGAACCAGGTGATGGCCGCGTCCCTGGTCGTCAGCGTCCCGGTCGTCGCCGGGTTCCTGGCGCTGCAACGGTACTTCGTGGCCGGCCTCACCGCCGGCGCGGTCAAGTAGGGCACCGCGCCGGCGGCACGGTCACGCGAGCCGCCGGCGCGGCCGAGCAACGCGCAAGCAAACCCCGTCCTCAACCACCAAGAGGAGAACCGTCCCGTGCTGGATCTGTCCAACCTCCCACCGAACTTCATCTGGGGGTCCGCGACCGCGGCGTACCAGATCGAGGGCGCCGTCACCGAAGACGGCCGTGGACCGTCCATCTGGGACACCTTCAGCCATGCGCCGGGCAACGTCGACAACGGCGACACCGGCGACGTGGCCTGCGACCACTACCACCGCTGGCCGGAGGACATCGCGCTGATGCGCCGGCTGGGCCTGGCGGCGTACCGCTTCTCGGTGGCGTGGCCGCGGGTCATCCCGGCCGGGACGGGCACGGTGAACGAGGCCGGGCTGGACTTCTACGACCGGCTCGTCGACGGGCTGCTCGAGGCGGGCATCCGGCCGTTCGCGACCCTGTACCACTGGGACCTGCCGCAGGCGCTGCAGGACCGGGGCGGCTGGCCGGAGCGGGCGACGGCGGAGGCGTTCGCGGACTACGCGGCGGTCGTCGCGGGCCGGCTCGGCGACCGGGTCGCGGACTGGAACACGGTCAACGAGCCGCTGTGCGTCTGCTGGATCGGGCATCTCGAGGGCCGGATGGCGCCGGGCGAGCGGGACCTGACCCGTGCGGTCCGCGCGTCGCACCACGTGCTGCTCGGCCACGGCCTGGTCAACCAGGCGATCCGCGCGTCGGCGCAGCTGCCGCCGGCGGTCGGGATCGTGCTGAACCTGAGCCCGACGGAGCCCGGCAGCGACCGTCCCGAGGACGTGGCGGCGGCGGTACGGGCGGACGGCCACATCAACCGCTGGTGGCTGGACCCGCTGCACGGCCTCGGCTACCCGGCGGACATGCTCGACACGTACCGGGTGGAGGTGCCGGTCCGCGACGGCGACCTGGAGCTGATCGCGGCGCCGACGGAGTTCCTCGGCATCAACTACTACTTCCGCCAGGTCATCGTCGACGCCCCGGACTCCCACGCGCCGTTCGTGGCGCAGATCCCGGTGCCGGGCTCGATCGAGACGGCGATGCCGTGGGAGGTCTACGCGAAGGGCCTGGAGGACATCCTGGTGCGGGTCGCCGAGACGTACCAGCCGCGCAGCATCCTCGTGACGGAGAACGGCTCCGCGTGGGCGGACACGGTCGAGCCGAACGGCGACATCCAGGACAAGGAGCGCGTCGACTACCTGGAACAGCACCTGGACGCGGTCCGCAACGCGGTCGTCCGGGGCGCGCCGGTCGACGGCTACTTCGCCTGGTCGCTGCTGGACAACTTCGAGTGGGCGTACGGCTACGACAAGCGCTTCGGGCTCGTCCGGGTCGACTACGACACGCAGGAGCGCACGATCAAGGCGAGCGGCCACCGGTACGCGGAGCTGATCCGGAGCCACCGGGCCACTCATCAGGCGGCGCACGATCCGGTGATTTAGGGTCGAATGTGGCGCTGCCGGGTATGCAACACGGCAGCGCCACGCCACCTGCGACCGAGGAGACGTGATCATGAGCTCTGAAACCGCGAGCTGGGACCCGGCACCGGACGAGGAAGGCCAGCTGTCGGCCCAGGACACCCTGTCGGACCGCGGCCTGGACGACGCCCTCGACGAGGGGTATTCGCCGCCGGAGAAGCCGCTCGGGTTGAACGCGTTCGGGGTCACCCAGGCCGAGGCGCAGCGGGGCGAGTCCTGGGACCGCCGCCTGCGACAGGAGGAGCCGGACCCGATGGCCCGGCCCGACCTCGACGACTACGGCACGACGACCGAGTCCGGCGAGTTCTTCGACGCGGGCGAGGTCGGCGACCGGCGCGCCGGACGGCTCGTCGCCCCCGACGAGGGCTGGGGCGAGGACGAGGAGAAGGACGAGATCGGCTCCGACGTGGGCATCGACGGCGGCGCGGCGTCGGCCGAGGAGGCCGCCATGCACATCATCGAGCCCGACCTGCGCTGACGCCGTACCGTGGCGGCGAAATAACCAAGCGCGACCATCGCCACCGCGCCCGGCCACAGCACATACCATGTGGTGAGGGCGAGCAGCCCGACCACACACAGCAGCGCCACGACCGCGACGCGTCGGGACCAGCTCCCGGCCGGCAGCAGCTTCACCGCCGCCGCCGTCCCCAGGACGTACACGACGACGAACGACGCGGTCGTGGCCAGCAGCAGCGGCTTCGCCCCGACGCCCAGCGGCCCCGCGACGGCGAGGCACGCGCCCGCGAGCCCGGCGACCACGGCCAGTGACCGGCGGGGCACCTCCCCCGCGCCCGCGCCCTTGGCGAGCCACGCGGGCATCGCCCCGTCGCGGCCGAGGGCGGCGCCGAGCTTGGCGGCGCCCGCGAAGTAGGCGTTGACCGCGCCGGCGGTGAGCAGCAGCGCGACGACCGCGGTGAGGATCTTCACGTCGCGGCCGAGGCCGATGGTGAGCAGCTCGGCGAGGGGCGCGGCCACGGTGCCGGCGCGCGGGCCGAGGACCAGCTGGCTGGTGGCGGCGACGAGCAGGTAGAGCACGCCGACGACGGCGACGGCGATCCAGGTGGCGCGGGGCACGTCGCGGCGCGGGTGGCGGTAGTCGGCGGCGAGCGACGTGAGCGCCTCCCAGCCGGCGAACCCCCAGACGAGCACGGCCATCGCGGGCCCGATCGCGAGCCAGCCGTGCGGGGCGAAGGGCCGCAGGTTGGCCAGGTCGGCGTGCGGCAGCGCGGTGCCGACGGCGAGCAGCAGCAGCGCGGCGAGGACGCCGGCGAGCCACAGCTGCGCCTTGCCGGACACCTTCACGCCGCCGAAGTTCAGCCCGGCGACGACGACGATGAGGGCTCCGGCCGTGAGCAGCGTCGTACGGTGGCCGCCGCCGACGACCGCGGTGACATAGGCGGCACCGAAGCCCGCGGCGGGCAGGAACCCGACGGGGACGGCGGCGTAGAAGATCCACCCGACGACCGCGGCGGCGCGCGGGCCGAACGCCGCGCCGACGTACGTGGAGACGCCACCCGCGTCCGGGTACCTGGCGCCGAGCGCGGCGAACGTGGCTGCGAGGGGCGCGGACAGCACGACGAGGGCGAGCCACGCGACGAGCGAGGCGGGGCCGGCGACCTGGGCGCCGAGGGCGGGCAGGGCGATCACGCCGGTGCCGAGGACGGCGCCGACGGACAGGGCCGCGCCTTGCTTGACGGTGAGCATACGATCGACGCTAGGCCCGGGCTTGGCCCGGTAGAAGTACCAATAACTTCCTACTTGGAGTGGGCCAAGTTGGATCTGCACATCACCCTCGGCGGCCGAGGTGACCAGGCGACCCGCATCTACCGGCAGGTCCGCGACGCGATCCTCGACGGGCGGCTGCGGGCCGGCGAGCGGGTCCCGCCGAGCCGGGAGCTGGCGCGGGACCTCGCGGTGTCGCGCAACACGGTCGCCGCCGCCTACGACCGCCTCGTCGGCGACGGGTTCCTGGAGGGCCGGGCGGGCGCGGGCACGTTCGTGGCGACGCCGCCACCGGCGTCCAGGTCGCGCCGCGCCCCGGTCGGCGCGCTCCGCCCGTCGCCGCGTTTCACCGTCCCCGAGCGGCCTCCGGTCGCTCCGGCGCGGTACGACCTGCGGGCCGGCCACCCGGACGGCGCCCTGTTCCCCCTCGCCACGTGGCGGCGCCTGCTGACCCGGTCGCTCAGCGCGTCCCCCGACTACGGCGAGCCGGCCGGCCTGCCCGCGCTGCGGGCCGCGATCGCGCGGTCGGTGGGGCTGTCCCGGTCGGTGCGGGCGTCGCCGGAGGACGTGCTCGTCACCAACGGCGCCCAGCAGGGCCTCGACCTCGTCGGGCGGGTCCTGATCGAGCCGGGCACGGTCGTCGCCGTCGAGGAGCCCGGCTACCCACCCGCGCGCGAGGCCTTCGAGTCGCTCGGCGCGCGCGTCGTGCCCGTCCCCGTCGACGGGTCGGGCCTGATCGTCGACGCGCTCCCGAGGTCGGCGCGGCTGGTGTACGTCACACCCTCCCACCAGTACCCGCTCGGCGTCCCGATGACGATGCCGCGGCGGTCGGCGCTGCTCGGCTGGGCCGAACGGCACGGCGCGGCGATCGTCGAGGACGACTACGACAGCGAGTTCCGCTACTCCGACCGGCCCCCTTTCGCGGTGCTGGAGCCGCTGCAGAGCCTCGACCGGGCGGGCAGGGTCGTCTACGTCGGCTCGTTCGCCAAGACGCTCCTGCCCGCGCTGCGCCTCGGGTTCCTGGTCGCACCCGCGTCGCTGCGGCCCGCGCTCGTCGCGGCGAAGCGCCTCACCGACTGGCACGCCGAGCCCGCCGCGCAGGCCGCGCTCGCCTCGTTCATCGACGACGGGCAGCTGCGGCGGCACGTGCGGTCGGTGACGCGGGTGTACGCCACCCGCCACGATCTCGTGACCGCCGCGGCGCGCGGGGTGCTCGCCGACCGGTTCACGCTCGTGCCGTCGTCGGCGGGCCTGCACGTGACGCTCCTCGCCGCCCCGCACGTCGACGTGCCACGGGTCGTCGCGCGGCTGCGGTCCGCGGACGTGGCGGTCGAGCGGCTCGCCGGCTTCTTCCTGGAGCCCGCACCGGTGGACGGGCTCGTCGTGGGCTTCGGCATGATCGGCGCCGACGACCTGCCCGTCGCTCTCGACCTGCTCGACCGATGCTCCTCTGACCGGCCGACAGACCTGTAGCGGCGGCTCCGCTATCTTGGACGGATGCTCGTGCGCCGCGCCGCCGCCCTGACCGCGCTCACGATCTGCCTCACCGGCTGCGGCTCCTCGCCGTCGAAACCGGCTCAGTCCGCCGCCCCTTCGGCGTCGTCGCAGGCACCGGCCTCCGCATCGCCGTCCGTGCAGGCGGCCGCGCCCGCCTCCGCCGCGCCGGCCCCCGCCGGCATCCCCACGATCACCTACACGAAGGCCGCGACCGGGTTCCCCGCCGACCCCGACCAGTCCTCGACGGTCCCGCTGACCGAGGCGGCGCACCCCACGGCGAAGCTCGCCGCCTACGACGCGCCCGGCGGCACCGCCCGCGCCTACCTGACCCCCGACATCAGCGGCGTGCCGCTGGTCATGCCGATCGTCGCCCGGCGGTCCGGCTGGGTCGCGGTGCTGCTGCCGTCGCTCAACCGCAGCATCGGCTGGCTCCCCGAGGGCGGCTGGAACAGGGTGCCGCTGCACGACCAGCTCATCGTGCGGCGCGGCGCGTTCACGCTCACCTGGGTCCGCGACGGCGCCGTCCAGCAGACGTGGACCGTCACGATCGGCGCGCCCGAGACCCCGACGCCGCTGGGGCGCACGTTCGTCCTGGGGCGTTCGTCGCTGCCGAGCAAGGTGTACGCGGGGCTCGACGTCCTCGCCCTCGGCGCCGTCCCGGACGACAAGGGCGCCGTCGCGGACGGCCTGGCGGACGCGCACACCGGCATCCACGCGTGGTACCGCAACGAGTTCGGCTTCCGGCGCTCCAACGGCTGCGTCCGGATGCCGCCGGCCGCGCAGCAGGCCCTGCTCGACGCGGTCCCCGCCGGCACCAGCGTCGTCGTCCTGCCCTGATCCTTTGCTCCGCCTTCTCTTGTCTTCCCGTCTCGTCTCTTGATCGGTCGTCCTCGCTCGGTCGTCTTCGCGCGGTTCACTGGCGCTTCACTCGCGACGGCTTACCGTAGGGAAGGTGATCCGTACAGTGGCACTGATTGGTATCGACGGCGCCGGCAAATCCACCCAGGCCCGGTGGCTCGCCGACTGGCTCGACGCGAGCGGCACCCCCGCCCGCTACCACCGCAACGCCGCCGGACGGGTCTTCTTCGGCCGGCTCGCCCAGCGCCTCGGCCGCCGCGACGCCGAAGACCTGCTCGGCGTGCGGCTCTTCCTGCTGGTGGAGACGCTGCTGCGCGGCCTGGTCATCACGAGGGCGCTCCTGGTGTCCCGGCTGACCGGCACGGTGGCCGTCATGGACCGGTACACCTACTGCCAGTACACCAGCATCACCGTCCGTAAGGGCCGGCTCTGGCCCGCGCGGCTGCTCTTCCGCCTCCTGCCGCAGCCCGACCTCGTCTTCTACCTGGCGGTGCCGCCGCCCGTGGCCCAGGCCCGGGTCGAGGCGCGAGGCAAGGACCACGAGGAGCTGGACTATCTGACGGCCTGCGACGAGGCGTACCGGGCGCTGCCGGAAGCTCCCCGGTTCACGATCGTCGACGCCGGCACCGACCCGTCGACGGTCCAGGCGTCCCTGCGCGCCGCGCTGCGCCCCGACCTGCTGCCCGACGCGACCCAGCAGCCGCCGGCCCGCAGGACCTCCCACCTGCTCCCGATCGGCTGACCACCCGCACCCCTGCTCCCCGTACCCCCTGCTCCCCGCACCCCTGCCCCACGGGCCTGGCTTGGCCTGCCCGGCATGGATCATGCGGCGCTGCCGGGCCGGTCCGCCAGCCCGGCGCCCCGCGGCCGGTCCGCCAGCCCGGCGCCTCGCGGCCGGTCTCCCAGCGCGGTGCCTCGCGGCCGGTCCGCCAGCGCGGCGTTTCGGTGGACGCCGCCTCGCGAGCCGCCGACCGCACGGCTGTCCCGATCGGGTGACCTGCTCGCCTGTCGGGGAGCCGGCAGCTCGGACGCCGGTTAGCGTCGATGTCTCGGGCCCCGCGGGCATCCGAGCACGACGAAAGGAACGCGCGTGTTCTCCACCGGCGACGATCCCGCGGCGCGACTGCGACACGAGCTGCACACCCCGTTGACGTCGATCCTCGCGTACACCCGGCTGCTGCGCGACGACCTCGCCGGCGCCCCCGCCGCGGAGGCCCTGCGCGAGGGTGTCGCCTGCCTCGACGCCATCGACCGCAACGCGGTCCGCCTCCAGCGCTACGTCGACGGCGTCATCCTCCCCCTGGCCGCCGTCGACGAAGACCCCTCGGGCACCCACCGCGCCGGCGCCACCGACCTGGTCGCGGTGCTGCGCGACGCCGTCGACCTGGCCCGCCGCGTGGCGGTCGCGGCAGCGGTGAGCATCCACGCGGACGCCCCCGCCACGGTCCCGGTCGCGGTCGACGACCTCGTCTGCCGGCACCTCGTCGGCCAGCTCGTCCTGTGGCTCGCGACAACCGCACCGAGCCGCGCCCACATCGAGATCGCCCTGCGCGCCGACCCCGTGCCGGCCATCGACGCGAAGATCGTCGCCCACGGCGAGCTGACCGCGCCGCACCCCCGCCCCAGCGACCCGCAGAAGCCCACCGACCTGCGCGTGGCCAGCGCCGTCGCCAGCCTCTGCGGCGGCGAGGTCCGCCTGGACGAGACCTCGTTCCGCCTCACCCTGCCCGCCAGCGTCCTCGCAACGGCAAGCCGCCTGTCCCCGTAGCGCGCGACTCCCCGTAACGCGGCTGGCCGCCCCCCATCGTGTACCTGCTCGGTCCGGGCTCCCCACAGCGCGGCTCCCCACAGCGCGCGGTTGGAGGTGGTGTTCGAGCCGACCGGTCCGGCGTGGTTGCCGGTCGCGGTGTTCTTCACCGGTCGCGGGCATGCGGTGTTTCGGGTGTCGTCGGCGAAGGCGGCGGACCTGCGCAGGTTCCTGTCGCGACATGCGAAGTCCAACGGCATCGACGCGGACGCCCTTGCCCGGTTGCCGTTGATCAATCTTGGCGGTTGCGGCACCTGGAACTGCCCGGTGCTGAGGCGGCGGCGTTGGACCGGCGGGTGCGGGCGTGTGACCGGTTGACGATGGCTGCTGCGGAGCACAAGGTGCGGATCAAGGACCTGGTCCGGCAGGTGATGCCGTGCACCCCGCTGACGGGCGACCTGGGCCAGGCCGACCTTCGCTGTGCTGGAACGCTATGCCGACCCCCGGGCGCTGCTCAGGGCGGGCCGGACCCGGGTGACCGCGGTGATCGGCCGCCCCGATCGGTTCCCGACCGCGGCGCATTTCAAGTCCTACCTCGGCCTGACTCCCCCGCGCGTCGGAGACCGGCAACACCGACCGCAAAGGCCAACCCATGTCCAAAGCCGGATCGAGGCTGGCCCGCTCTCCTACCAGCAGATGGTCGAACGCGGCGCCGAACACCTCAACGCCCTCTGCATCGTCGCCGGGCGGCTCGCCGAACGACTCTGGACCGTCATGCACCGCGGCATGCCCTACGTCATCTGCGACACAAAAGGCCGACCAGTCACTCCCGACCAGGCGAAGACGATCATCGCGGAGCAGCGGACCGTGACCGAGGACGTCCGCCGCCGACGCCGCAGCAAGGCAAGGGCGGGGAAGGCCCCTCAGCAAGCCCACACAGGGCATGACAGGTCACGCGCACAGGGCGCGGACAAACGAGGCAACCTTCCCCACCAACGATCCTCCGACCGGAAACCAGCCCGGTCTAGCCGGCCTTGACACCAGATCCCCGATAGGGAGTCAGAGGTCGACGATGCCGTCGAGCTCGCCGATGGTACGGCGGACCGTGGGGCCGTGGGAGGTGAGCAGACGGGCCTCGTGGCGGTGGGCCTCGGCGACGGCGTGGGCGAGGCCGAGGCTGCCGTTGAGCCGGGACGCGAGCCGTCCGAGGCCGACCGCGTCGCCGCCGTCGAGCGGGGCGACCGTGGCCGTGCTGAGGAGGGTGTCGAGGCGGGCGAGCTCCTCGGCGTACGCGAGCTCACTGCGCGTCTCGGCCAGCGACACCGCCGGCACCACGACCGTGCCGCCGTCGGCGAGGACGAGGCTGACCAGGTCGGCGACGCCCGTGTCGCCCTGCGTGTACGCGAGCACCGCCGCAGGGTCGAGCACCAGCCCGACGGGGCCGCTCATGACCAGCCCATGAGGTCGCGGACCTGCTCACGGGACTCGGTGCGGGCCTCGGCGGTGACCTTGGCGCCCGCGTCGTCGAGCCGTTTCCTGGCGCGGGCGCGGCGCTCCTGGTCAGGTCCGGACTCGGCGGCGGCACCGGCACCGGGGTCGATCTCGGTCATGGCGTGACCGTACCCCTTAACATCGATCGCCGCGGTCCCCCGAAACGCCGATGCTCCGCAACGGCCGCCGGGCCATAAAAGGCCGTCACGGGCGTGGGGGACGGCGGCGGGTCGGGTCAGCGGCTGTGGGAGCGGAACGCGACCGGGTCGAACCGGCCGTACAGCAGCGGCGCGAGCCAGTGCGCGGCCTCCCGGCGGAACAGTGCCGGGGCGAGCGACCCCGCACCGTCCGGGACGGCCCCGACCAGGTCGCCGTCGAGGTCGTGCAGGTTGGTCCGGTGGACGAGCTCCGGCTCCGCCGGCCACGTGCCGAGGACCACGACCGCCGGTACGTCCCGGTGGGCGAGGGCCTGCAGTGTGAGCGCCGTGTGGTTGAGGGTGCCGAGGCCGGGACGGGCGACGACCACGGCGGTGGCGCCGAGCGCGGCGGCGAGGTCGAGCATCGTCCAGCCGCCCTCCCCCATCGGCACGAGGAGCCCGCCGGCCCCTTCGATGAGCGTGACGTCGTGCTCTTCCACGATGGTACGAAGGGCGAGCTGCGCCATCACCGCCGTCAGCGGGTCGTCGCCGGCGACCCGGGCCGCGGCCAGCGGGGCGAGCGGGTCGGGGAAGCTGGCGAGCGTCCGCACCGTGACGGGCTCCGCGAGCCGCGAGACGGTCGCGGCGTCGGGCTCGTCGCCGTCGGCGGTGCCGGTCTGCGCGGGCTTGACGACCGCGACCCGCCGCCCCGCCGCGGTCGCGGCGGCGGCGATGGCGGCGGTGACGATGGTCTTGCCGACGCCGGTGTCGGTGCCGGTGATGACGACGGCCCCGGCGAAGGGCTCGGTCTCCGCCGGGGTCACGTCCTCCGACAGCACCGCCTCGGAGCGCAGCGCCTCCGACAGGAGGGCCTCAGCGGGCGAGACGTCGTGGTCGGCGGTGCGCGGATCGCTCAAGGCACGTCCTTCACGGGCGCCGGGGGTGGCGCGGTTCGGCCGGCACACCCTTCAGGGGCGGCTCGGCTGGTCGGCACGCCCGCACAGGGCGCTTCAGGTCGATCGGGGCGCTCAGCATGGCAAGGCAAGCCGCTCGGGCCGGCCGGCACGCCCCGAAGGGAAGCTCGAATCGGTCGGCACGCCGTTCAACAGCGCCGTCTCCCAGTCGCCGGCGGCTCAGGTCACGGGCCGCCCTTCAGCAGTCGCCGCGGCGCCTGCCGGGAGCGTGCGGGGTCGGCCGCGCGCCGCCCGTCAGGGGCGCTCCTTGACGACGATGTCGAGCGCGTGCTCGAACGCCGCCGGTGGCACGCCGACGTTGACGGTGAGCCGAAGGCGCGACCGACCGTCCGGTGTGGACGGTGGGCGGAAGCAGCCTACCGCGACCCCCCGCTCACGACAGGCGGACGCCCACGCGAACGCCTCGTCGGCGCTCGGCGCACCGACGGAGATCACCCCGCCGGACGGGTCGGAGACCTCCAGGCCCTCGCCGCGCAGGCGGCTGACCGCGGTCGCGGCCCGGGCGGCGAGCTCGGCCCGTAGGTCGTCGCCGGCGACGAGGAGGTCGAGGGCCGCGAGGGCGCCGGCGGCGACGGCGGGCGGGAGGGCGGTGTCGTAGATGAAGGTGCGGCCGGTGTCGACGAGCTGCCGGCCGAGCTGGTGCGGGCCGGCGATCACCCCGCCGGCGGCGCCGAGGGACTTCGACAGGGTCGCGGTGACGATCACGCCGGGCAGCCCGGAGAGGCCGGCGGCGGCGACCCCACCCGCACCGCGGGGACCGATGACGCCGAGGGCGTGCGCGTCGTCGACGAGCAGCAGCGCGCCACCGGGGTGCGTCTGGCAGGTGGTGTACAGCGCAGCGAGCGGCGCGAGGTCCCCGTCGACGGAGAACACGCTCTCGGTCACCACCACGGCGGGCCGGTCCGGCGAGGCGGCGAGCAGCGCCCGGACGGCGTCGGGGTCGGCGTGCGGCGCGACGACGGTCGCGGCACCCTTCGAGGCGCTTCCGGCGCAGGCGAGCCGGCAGCCGTCGACGATCGAGGCGTGGTTGTGCGCGTCCGACACCACGAGCGTGCCGGGCCGCACCAGCGCGCGGATGGCGCCGAGGTTGGCGAGGTACCCGGACGAGTACACGAGCGCGGTCTGCGTGCCGAGCAGCCCGGCGAGACCCGACTCGAGGGCCTGGTGCGCGCCGGTGGAGCCGCGGACGAGCCGCGAGCCCGTCGCCCCGAGCCCGTAGTCGGCGAGGGCCCGGGTCGCGGCGGCGAGCACGTCGGGGTGCCGGGACAGGCCGAGGTAGTCGTTGCCGGCGAGGTCGATCACGTCGTCGTCGTCGGCGCCGCGCGGGCGCAGCTCCCGGCGCAGCCCGGCAGCCTGCCGACCGGCGGCCTCAGCGTCCAGCGTGGACAGCCAGGATCCGTCGCGCACTCCCGCACCCTCCCGTTCTCGTTGTAGAACCTCTACGATGCCGTTTGTGCGATGTGCACAACATAGCCGACCACCTTCGGGCGGACCGCCCGACCCTAACGTTTTGTAAGGTACGAGCATGCTTGATGCTGCCAAGGCTGTCGTGGACACCGGAGTCGGGCTCGACCTCGAGGGCGTGCTCGCCGTGCTGCGCTGCTCCGACGAGGAGCTGCCCGACTATCTCGCGATCGCGCACGAGGTACGGATGACGTGGTGCGGCCCGGAGGTCGAGGTCGAGGGCATCGTCTCGCTCAAGACCGGCGGCTGCCCCGAGGACTGCCACTTCTGCTCGCAGTCCGGCCTGTTCACGTCCCCGGTCCGCGCCGTCTGGCTCGACATCCCGTCGCTGGTCGAGGCCGCGAAGCAGACCGCCGCGACCGGAGCCACGGAGTTCTGCATCGTCGCCGCCGTCCGCGGCCCCGACCAGCGGCTCATGACGCAGCTCGCCGACGGCGTCGCCGCGATCCGCGCCGCCGTCGACATCAACATCGCCGCGTCGCTGGGCATGCTGACCCAGGAGCAGGTGGACCAGCTCGCGGAGTTGGGCATCCACCGGTACAACCACAACCTCGAGACCGCGAAGTCGCATTTCCCACAGGTCGTCACCACCCACACCTGGGACGAGCGGTGGGACACCCTGCGCATGGTCCGCGACGCCGGCATGGAGGTCTGCTGCGGCGGCATCCTGGGCCTGGGCGAGACGGTGGAGCAGCGGGCCGAGTTCGCGATCCAGCTGCAGGAGCTCGACCCGCACGAGGTCCCGCTCAACTTCCTCAACCCCCGCCCGGGCACCCCCCTCGGCGACCAGCCCGTCCTGGACCCGAAGGACGCGCTGCGGGCCATCGCCGCGTTCAGGCTCGCTCTGCCGCGCACCCTGCTGCGGTACGCCGGCGGCCGCGAAATCACCCTCGGCGACCTCGGCACCCGCGACGGCCTGCTCGGCGGCGTCAACGCGGTGATCGTCGGCAACTACCTCACGACCCTGGGCCGCTCCGCCGACCAGGACCTGGCCCTGCTCGACGAGCTGAGCATGCCGGTCAAGGCCCTGTCGGCAACGCTGTGACCGCCGTGGACACCGCTACCTGGTGCGACCGCTGCGGCGAGTCTCTCACCACCGCCGCCCCACACCCGGCGTGCGCGGCGGCGCGACAGCTGGAGCCGCCCCGCTTCTGCCCACGGTGCCGCCGCCGGATGAAGGTCCAGGTCCTCCCCCAGGGCTGGTCCGCCACCTGCGTCGAACACGGCGAAACCCACAACTGACCGACCCCGGGGCCCGACCCCCCAGCCCGGCCCGACCCCGGCCCGGCCTCGACCCGACCCGGCTCAGTCCAGCCCAGCCCACGGACCACCCGCCTCCGCCTCACCCGGCGCCCACCACAGACGTTGATCAATGCCCCGCTTTGCGGCATTTGTCACATCGACGCTGCGCGATCCACCCCCAAAACGATCTCTGAAATCGCGGTTGATCGCGCAACGTCTATGGCGAAGATCGAACATATGCGGGCATTGACCAACGTGCATGCCGAGTGGCACGTGACGCGCCAGAAGGCAGCCCGACGGAAGCAGGAGGACGTCTGGCCGAGGTCAGGCGGAGGTCGGGCCTGACCATTCGGCGGCTGCGGCGGCGGCCTTGTCCAGGGTGCGGGGGTTGGCGCGGCCCAGGGCGGCGCCCACGGCGCGGCTCGTGAGGCCGCCACGGGGGTGCAGGACGGCCGACGCCTTGCGGGTCTGCTGCAGGACCCTGGTCACCCTGGGGCGGCGCAGGCGGCTGTACTCGTCCAGGGCCGGCGGGAGAGCCCCCCGCGAGGCGGTGAGGACGGCCTGCAGCGTGGCGACGTCCTCCAGGGCCAGGCAGGCGCCCTGGGCGAGGTGGTGCGGCATGGCGTGGGCGGCGTCGCCGATGAGGGCGTAGCCGCCGCTGCCGGCCCTGACGCCGAACGTCTCCGGCAGCGGGGTCAGCTCGCCGATGGGCTCCTGGACGAGGTCGTCGGGCTCGGTGGCGGCGAGCAGCTGCGGGATCGGGGCGTGCCAGCCGGCGAACCAGCGGCGCAACAGCGCGAGCTGGCCGGCGGGCGGCTCGGGACGCAGGGCGCCGGGGACGGTGGCGACCCAGGAGATGCCGCCGCGGGTGGAGCCGCCGGACGAGCCGCGCTCGCCGAGGGAGGCGTGGCTGAACCGGTGGCCGGCGTCGAGGGTCTCGCCGTGGTCGGGGAGGCCCGGCGGCAGGTCGGGGACGCGGTACCAGGGAATGACGGCCCGCCAGGCGGCGACGCCCGCGCTCGCGAACGACGTGGTGGGTGCCAGCCTGCGGCGGACGGCACTCTGTACACCGTCCGCGGCGACGATCAGGTCGGCCTCGAACGTGACCCGGCCGTCGCCGACGGCGGGGCGCTCGCGGTGGACCCTCGCGGGCTGCACCTCGATGCCGCTGCGGATGTCGACCTGCTCGCCGAGTCCCGCGATGAACGCGTCGTGGAGGTCTTCCCGGTGTACGACCACCGGCGGCGACTCGACCTCATCGGCGACCGAGCCGGGACGGACGAGCCACTGGCCGTCCGGGCGGCGGATGCCGACGGGCGGGACGGGGGTGGCGATGCCGTCCAGGCCGCCGGCCAGGCCGAGGCCCCGCAGCGCCCGGACCCCGTTGGGCCACAGGACGAGCGCGCCGTGGCCCGGGCGGAGCCGGTCGTCGCGTTCGAGGAGGGTGACCTGCCAGCCGGTCCGGGCGAGCGCGCCGGCCGCGGCGATCCCGCCGATGCCGGCGCCCACCACGACAGCGGTGCGCATCCGCTCGGTACCTCAGCCCTTACCGGACGTGCTGGCGGACGAGCTGTCCGAGGCGCCGTCCGAGGCGCTGTCCGACGGACCGTCGGCGTCGCCGGCCTCCGGCTCCTCGTCACCCGCGGTCTCCGACGAATCCGATGTGTCCGACTTCACCAGTGACGGCCCCTCGGACGACTCAGCCGCATCCGACGGGTCCGAACCCTCAGACGAGTCCGAGACGTCCGACGAGGCCGGCGCGAGCGCGGCGGAAGGCTCGCCGGTGACGGGGGTGATGCGGCCGTTCTCGTCGTACGTGACGCGCTCCTGCGGCCCGCGCACCCGCAGGAAGTAGACGACGGCGGCGGCGAGAACGATGAGCGACGTCCAGTTGTTGAGACGCATGCCCAGGAAGTGGTGGGCGTCGTCGATGCGCAATGCCTCGATCCAGAACCGACCGGCGCAGTACAGCGCCACGTACAGCGCGAACGCCCGCCCTCTGCCCAGGGACCAGCGCTTGTCGACGTACCAGACGACCGCGGCGACGCCGAGGCACCACAGGAACTCATAGAGGAACGTGGGGTGGAAGGTGCCGAGCTCCATCGGCTCGCCGTTGACCATCTGGGCGTGGCCGGCCTTCGCGTCCCAGGTGTAGACCTTGAGCGCCCACGGCAGGTCGGTCGCCTTGCCGTACAGCTCGTTGTTGAACCAGTTGCCCCAGCGGCCGAGCGCCTGCGCGACGGGCAGGCCGACGGCGAGCGTGTCGGCGGCCATCGCGAACGGCAGGTTCATCCGGCGGCAGGCGATGTAGGCGCCGACGGCGCCGCCCGCGATGCCGCCCCAGATGCCGAGGCCGCCCTCCCAGATCTTGAACGCCTTGATCAGGTCACCGTTCTCACCGAAGTACGCCTCGGGCGAGGTGATGACGTGATAAAGACGGGCGCCGATGATGCCGGCGGGAACCGCCCACACCGCGATGTCGAGAATCACCCACGGCGGGGCGCCTCGGTGGCGAAGCCGCCGGTCGGCGATGAAGCACGCGGCGACGATGCCGAGCACGATGCACAGCGCGTAGGCGCGCAGCGGCACCGTTCCGATCTCCCAGACGCCCTGCGTGGGGCTGGGGATCACGGCCAGCGGGGTAAGGGCAGCATCCACGGGTGCACACGCTACCGCCGATCCGCCGAAACGCGATGCCCTGGGTTCGCCCAATTCGCCACCCCACGCCCGACGGAAAGCCACTCCGACCGGCGAAGATCACCACCAGCGAAGGTGTCGCAACGGTCCGCTATGGCGCCTAGAGTGCGAATATGAGCTACGAAGTCACGTCTGCCGTCGCCGCGATCATCGAGGATGCCGCCGGCCGCGTGCTGCTGTGCCAGCAGGCCGGCGGTCACCAGCTGTGGGGCCTGCCCGGGGGGCGGGTCCGTGCGGCGGAGAGCCCGGTGCACGCCGCCGTCCGCGACATCCTCGAGGAGACCGGCCTGGAGGCCCAGATCGTCGAGCTCGTCGGCCTGTACGAGGTGACGGGCGACGGCTGCGGCGAGGCGATGCCGGATCTGTTCGTCCACGTGTTCCGCGGCCGCCTGGACAGCGGCGGCGGGCCGGCCCTGAACGCCCCTGGCCGGATCAGCCGCCTGGCCTGGCACGACCCGGCCTCACTGCCGGAGCCGCTGACCGCCACCACGCGGACCGCCATCGCCGACGCGGGCGCGGGCCGCACCGGGGTGATCCGCCAGATCAAACGCGACATCCAACGCGAGGTCGAGGCCGTAGAGGCCATCGAAGCCTGAGCAGCCCCCGAGCAAGCCCCGGGACAGGCCCTGGAGCAGGCACGGGAGCAGGCCCTGGAGCAGGCACGGGCACAGGCACAGGCACGGGCGCAAGCGCAGGCACAGACACAGGCACGGGCACGGCCCCCGGACATGTCCGCTCCGCGAACATGTCCGCTCCGCGAACATGTCCGCTCCGCGAACATGTCCGACATTTCGGTTATGTCGGGGAGCGCAGCGAGTCGACATAACCGGGGCGGCCACCGACATGCCCAGAGCGGCAGCCGCACGACCGAAGCAACTGCCGACACGACCCGGGCAGGCCCCGCACGACCGAAGCGGCCGCCGCACGACCGAGCCGGCCCCCGCACGACCGCAAGCGGCTGGCGACACGATCGAGCCGGCCGCGGCACGACCGGGGCGGCGGCGCGACCAGAGCGGCGGCGCGATGGACGGGTCACGGCGGCTGAAAAATTCACGGGACCTGGATGATGTACTGGTCCCGTGGCCTACTACGCGCTCGGCGACTCCATGTCCATCGACGAGTATGCCGGCGGCCCCGGGCTGGGTGCCGCCTCGCTGCTCGCCGACGACTTCGGCATCGAGCTGACGCTGCTCGCCCGCGACGGTGCGACCAGCGACGACGTCGTTCGCTTCCAGCTGGACAAGGTCGAGGGCCGGCCCGCCTTGATCACGCTGACGATGGGCGGCAACGACCTGCTGGAGACCCTGTTCAGCGCCGGAGCGGACCGCGAGGTGGCGGAGCGTGCCCTCGCCAAGATCGCCGGCAACTTCGAGGTCGTGCTGCCCACCCTCGCCGCGACCGGGGCCCGTGTGATTGTCAGCACGGTGTACGACCCGACCGACGGCACCGGCGACCTGACCTGGGCGGGGCTGCCGTCGTGGCCGGGTGGCCTGGAGATCCTGGCGGCGCTGAACGGCGCGATCCGCGACGCGGCGGCCCGGCACGGCGCGGTGGTCGCGGACCTGCACGCCGCGTTCCTCGGCCACGGCGCGAAGGCCGGCGACGTGACCGCCGCCGACCCCCGCCCCACCAACCGTGACCTGTGGCTGTGCGGCCACATCGAGCCCAACGCCTGGGGCGCCGAGGCCATCCGCGACACCTGGCGGGCGGCCCTGCGCTAAACCCGTCCGCAACACCCGGCGAGGCGTCCCGCGCCAGACCCATCCGCGACACCCGGCGAGGCAGCCCTGCACCAAGCCCCGGCCGCGACACCTGGCAAGGCAGCCCTGCGCCAGGCCGGCCCGCGCTAAGCCAGCCGCGGAAACACCGGGTCGGGGGTGCCGACCCGGTCGCCGGAGCCGAGCCGCGCGGCGAGCCGGGCCGCGCCGGACGGCAGGAACGGCGCCAGCTCGCGGCTCACCTCCCGGCAGAGGGCGACGAGCTCGCCGAGCACCGCGTCGAGCTCCGCGTCCCGCCCCTGCTTCGCGAGCTCCCACGGCCGGGCCGTCTCGACCAGCCGGTTGCCGCCGGCGACAGCGGCGCACAGCGCCTCGGTAGCCGCCCGGAAGTCGAACCCCGCCAGGGCCCGGTCCACCGCCGAGGACAGCCCGGTGTCCGCGGTGGACCCCGTGACCACCCCGGACCGGAACCGCCGCACCAGGCTCACCGTCCGGTTGACGAGGTTGCCGACCCCGTTGGCGAGGTCCTGGTGGTACCGCTGCCGCAGCCGCTCCTCGGTGAAGTCGGTGTCCCCGAGTGGCGCCACCTCGCGCAGCAGCCACCAGCGAAGCGCGTCGCCGCCGAACCGGGTGGCGAGGTCCCCCGGGTCGACCGCGTTGCCGGCGCTCTTGGAGAGCTTGGCACCGCCGACCGTCAGGTACTCGTGGACGAAGATCGTCGTCGGCAGCGGCAGCCCGGCGGACAGCAGCAGCGCGATCCAGTACACGGCGTGGAAGCGCACGATCCCCTTGCCGATCACGTGCACCCGCTCGGCGGCGTCCTGCCACCAGTCACGGTAGAGGTCGGGGTCGTCGAGCGCGGTGACGTAGTTGGCGAGGGCGTCCCACCAGACGTAGACGACCTGCGACGGGTCGCCCGGCACGGGGATGCCCCAGCCGCCGGCGCGGGCGGCGGGCCGGGACACGCTGATGTCCTGCAGGCCGGCCCGGACGAACGCGAGCACCTCGTTGCGTTTCGCCGCCGGCTCGACCCGGACCTCGCCGGACTCCAGGGCAGCCAGGACGCGGCCGGTGTACGCCGACAGCCGGAAGAACCAGTTGGACTCGGTGACGACCTCCAGGGGCACGTCGTGCTCGGCGCACCCCTCGGACGGCTCGTAGAACTGCTCACAGCCCTGGCAGTACAGGCCCTGGTAGTCGCGCTGGTAGAAGTCGCCGTTCGCGGCGGTGCGCCGCCACAGGGTCTCGACCCCCCTGCGGTGTCGGGCGTCTGCGGCGGTACGGATGAAGTCGTCGAACGACAGGTCCAGCACCGGCCGGAGCGCGGCGAACCGGTCGGCGTTCGCGGTGACGAACGCGGCCACGTCGACGCCCGCGGCGGCGGCCGCCGTGACGTTCTTCAACGCGTTCTCGTCGGTGCCGGTGAGGAACCTGACCCGTTGCCCGCGCAGCCGCCGGTGCCGGGCGAGGACGTCGGCCTGGACGAGCTCCAGGGCGTGCCCGAGGTGCGGGGCGGCGTTGACGTACGGGATGGCGGTGGTGACGTAGAAGCTCATGTCGGATCTCCGGTCTGTCTGGACGGGACGACCTGATCCGGCTCGCCCCGGGACCAAGGGGCGAGTGGTGAGCGGATTTAGCGCACGCCGACGGACCCCGTGACGGGGCGCATCATTCGACCGGCGTACATGGGGTCAGCGTACCCCGAGCGCGAACAGCTTTTCGAGCGCCGCGAAGTACACGTGGTCGCCGGACAGCAGCAGCGGCTCGGCGCCGTGCAGCGCGTCGAAGGCCAGCTCACGGCGCAGCAGGAGGGTCCCGGCGGCAGCGTCGAAGGCGAGCAGCTCGCTGCGGTGCAGGGGTGCGCCGTCGCGGATCGCGAACTGGTACACGACCGCATAGAGCACGCCGCCGCCGGTCACCGGCGCCCAGTAGGACGTCGCGACCTCGGCGCCGGCCATGCCCCAGTCGCGGGTCCAGCGGACCGCGCCGTCGCCGGCCGCGAACCCGGCGGCGCGGCCGTGCGCGTCGAGGACCATGAGGGTCTGCCCGTCGGTCGCCGCTGAGCGCGGGTCGATCAACGTCTTGGTGTCGCACCAGCGGCGGGCGCCGTCGGCGACCGACACCGCGCACACGCCGCCGAGGCCGGTGGTGTAGGCCACGCCGCCGGCCGCGATCACCCACGGGCCGCTGGCGTCCTGCCGCCACACCCGCGCGCCGGTCCGCAGGTCGAACGCGGCCAGCCCCGTGCCGGTGCCCGCCTCGAACGGCTGCAGGGCGACGCCGGCGTCCGCGACGGGCGGGTGCAGGCCCGCCTCGCCGTCCAGGGGCGCGGTCCACGCGACGGCACCGCCGTCCAGGCGCAGCGCGGTCAGGGTCGCGCCCGCCGCGCGCAGCACCAGGTCCCCCACGACGGTGAACCCGCCGGACACCTCACCGGGCAGCGGCGTCTCCCACTGTTTGTCGCCGCGGCCGGTGTACGACGTGAGGAAGCGCGCTCCGAGGTCGCCGGACGGCACGTCGATCGCCTGCGACTCGACCAGCAGCGTGCCGCCGGCGCTGCCCGGGACCGACGCGAGCCGGCCGAACCTACGGTCCGGGGCGTCCACGACCGGGCCGAGGTCGGCGCCGGTGACCGCGTCGTACCGGCGGATCTGGCCGGTCGGGCCGCCGGAGGAGCGCAGCAGGACGCCGTCGGCGACGACCGCGCCGCCGACCTGCTCGTCGGGGCGGGACACGGGCGCGGTCCACACCGTGTCGAGCCGCGCCGCGGACCGCGTGCCGAGATAGGGGGTCACCGGCTGGTACCCGCTGCGGCCCGGGCCGTTGCCGTCCTGCCGCCAGCCGGCGTCGACGACGGTCGTCGCCGGACGTTCCGTGCCCGGGACGGCCAGGGCGAGGCCGGGCGCCGCGGAGAGCAGGAGCGCTACAGGTACCAAACGGAAAAATCGCCGCACGCCCGACTCAACGACTCCGGTCGGGCGGAGTGACTCAGCGACTCCGGCCGGGCGCGACGCCTCAGCAACGCGCCGCGCGCCGCCGGCCCGGCGTGACCGGCTCAGCGGCGCCGCACGCCCTCCGCCAGATCAGCGCTCAGCGCAGCTCCGGCCGGCCGTGCCGGCTCAGCGACGCCGTCCGCCCGCGACCCGACGTGGTGACCTGCTCAGTGACGCCTCGCGCCACTCAGCGCCACTCCGGCCGGGCGCGACGCCTCAGCAACGCGCCGCGCGCCGCCGGCCCGGCGTGACCGGCTCAGCGGCGCCGCACGCCCTCCGCCAGGTCGGCGCTCAGCGCGGCGACGGCGGCGACGCCCTCGGCCGGGGTTGCCGCGTCCTGCAGGCACCGCACGAGGGCGCTGCCGACGATCACCCCGTCGGCGAACGCGCCCACCTCCGCGGCCTGGTCGCCGTTGGAGACGCCCAGACCGACCGCGACCGGCACGGACGGGTCGGCCCTGCGGACCCGCTCGACGAGGGCCGGAGCGGCGCTGCTGGTGCTGCTGCGGGCGCCGGTGACGCCCATGACGCTGGTCGCGTAGACGAACCCGCGGCACTTGCCGGCGGTCATCGCGATCCGGGCGTCGGTCGACGACGGCGACACCAGGAACACCCGGTCCAGGCCGTGCGCGTCGGACGCGGCCAGCCACGGCGCCGACTCGTCGGGGATGAGGTCGGGCGTGATCAGCCCGGCGCCGCCGGCGGCGGCCAGGTCCGCGGCGAACTGGTCGACACCGTGCCGCTCGACCAGGTTCCAGTACGTCATGACGAGGATCGGCGCGCCGGCCGCGGCGACCGCCTCGACGGTGCGCAGCCCGTCGGCGACCCGGAAGCCGCCCGCGAGGGCCGCCTCGGTGGCCCGCTGGATGACGGGGCCGTCCATGACCGGGTCCGAGTACGGCAGGCCGACCTCGACGATGTCCACCCCGTTGTCGATCATCGCCTTGATGGCGTCGATCGCGCCGGGCACGGTCGGGAACCCGGCCGGCAGGTAGCCGATGAGCGCGCTGCGGCCCTCCGCGCGGGCCTTCTCGAACGCGACGGAAACACTCACTGTCGTCACACCCCGAAGAAGTCGCGCGCGGTGTCCATGTCCTTGTCGCCGCGGCCGGACAGGCAGATCAGCACGACCGGCTCCCGGCCGAGGTCGGCGGCGAGCTTCGGGACGACCCGCAGCGCGCCGGCGACCGCGTGGGCGCTCTCGATCGCGGGGATGATCCCCTCGGTCCGGCACAGCAGCTTGAACGCGGCCATCGCCTCGGCGTCGGTGACCGGCTCGTAGATCGCGCGGCCGGTGTCGTGCAGGTACGCGTGCTCCGGGCCGACGGCCGGGTAGTCCAGGCCGGCGGAGATGGAGTGCGACTCGACGGTCTGCCCGTCCTCGTCCTGCAGCAGGTACGTGCGGGCGCCGTGCAGCACGCCCGTGGAGCCGCCGGTGATGCTGGCCGCGTGCCGGCCCGTGTCGACGCCGTCGCCGCCGGCCTCGAAGCCGTACAGTTTGACGCCCTCGTCGGGGACGAACGCGTGGAACGCGCCGATCGCGTTGGACCCGCCGCCGACGCACGCCGCGACCGCGTCGGGCAGCCGGCCCGCCTGCTCCAGGATCTGCTTGCGGGCCTCGACGCTGATGCCGCTGACGAAGTCGCGGACCATCGCCGGGAACGGGTGCGGGCCGGCGGCGGTGCCGAGCAGGTAGTGGGTCGTGTCGACGTTGGTGACCCAGTCGCGCAGCGCCTCGTTGATCGCGTCCTTGAGCGTCTTGCTGCCGGTCGTGACGGGCACGACGGTCGCGCCGAGCATCCGCATGCGGGCGACGTTGAGCGCCTGCCGGCGGGTGTCCTCCTCGCCCATGTACACGATGCACTCGAGGTCGAGCAGGGCGCAGGCGGTGGCGCTGGCGACACCGTGCTGGCCGGCGCCGGTCTCGGCGATGACCCGGTGCTTGCCCATCCGCTTCGTCAGCAGCGCCTGGCCGAGCACGTTGCGGACCTTGTGGGCGCCGGTGTGGTTGAGGTCCTCGCGCTTGAGGAACACCCGGGCACCGGCGTGCGCGGACAGCCGGTCCGCCCGGTAGAGCGGCGACGGGGTGTTGGCGTAGTCGCGCAGCAGCCGGCCGAACTCGGCCTGGAACGCCTCGTCCGCCTGGGCGTGCCGGTACGCGGCGTCGAGGCCGTCGAGCGCGGCGATGAGCGCCTCGGGGACGAACCGCCCGCCGAACTCGCCGAAGTGCCCCGACTGGTCCGGCAGCAGGCCCGCGGCGGACAGGAACGCGTTCACCGGGCGGGCCGCGGGGTCGCCGGGTGGCTGCCGGCCGTGACGAGCTCGGCGACCGCGTCACGCGGGCTCTTCTGCGTGACGAGCCCCTCGCCGACCAGCACCGCGTCGGCGCCGGCCGACGCGTAGCGGATCAGGTCGTGCGGCCCGCGGACCCCCGACTCGGCGATCTTCACGATGTCGTTGGGCAGGCCGGGCGCGATCCGCTCGAACACGGTCCGGTCGACCTCGAGCGTGCGCAGGTTGCGCGCGTTGATCCCGATGACCCGCGCGCCGGCCTCCAGGGCGCGGTCGGTCTCCTCCTCGTCGTGCACCTCGACCAGGGCCGTCATGCCCAGGCTCTCGATGCGGTCGAGGAGGCCCGACAGGGTGTTCTGGTCCAGCGCGGCCACGATCAGCAGGACGAGGTCGGCGCCGAACGCCCGGGCCTCGTGCACCTGGTAGGACGACACGACGAAGTCCTTGCGCAGCAGCGGCACGTCGACGGCGGCGCGCACCGCGGCGAAGTCGTCGAGGCTGCCGCCGAACCAGCGGCCCTCGGTCAGCACGCTGACGGCGCGGGCACCGCCCGCCGCGTATTCCTTGGCCAGCTCCGCCGGATCCGGGATCTCGGCGAGCTGCCCCTTCGACGGCGAAGCGCGCTTGACCTCGGCGATCACCCCGACACCGGGGGCCCGCAGTTTGGCGTAGGCGTCGATGGGCGGTGCCGCCTGCGCCGCGGCTGCCTTGATCTCGTCCAGGGGCTTCTGCGCCTCGCGGATGGCCAAGTCTTCGCGCACGCCGGCGAGGATCTCGTCGAGCACACGGCCAGATTCCGCGTTGATCAAGGAGCTCCCCTCTCCGGTGGTCATGCGTCCGATGCTAGGAGCCCCCCGGTCAGTGGATGGCCGTGGGGGTATGGCCGACGTCACCTGATGGACTAGGGCATAATGCGTTGCCGTTCGTATGGTTGAGTGCATGAGCATCACTGCCGCAAACGCCCTGACCTCGCGGTGGGCGGCCGCCTCCGACGGCCCGGCGGTCTTCTCCGGCGCGGGGGTCTACCCGCTGCTCAGCACCCTCGCGGGCGTCGCCGCCGGCCCGGCCCGCGAGGAGCTGCTCGCGGTCGCGCCGTCGGCCCTGCCGCTGCCGCCCGGCTTCGCGGCCGGCGTCTGGACGCGGCACGACCTCCCGCTCACCCCCGGCTGGGATCCGGGGACCCGCCTGTCCGGCGACCCCGCCGCCGACCAGCGGCGCCTCGACGCGTGGGCCGCCGAGCGGACCGGCGGGCGGATCACGGCGCTGCCGGTCGCCGTCGACGGCGACACCGGGCTCGTGCTCGCGTCCGCGCTGTCCGTGGTCACCGAGTGGGTCCAGCCGTTCGGCGACTCGACCATGACCCCGGCCTCGGGCCCCTGGTCCGGGCGCCCGTTGCCCGCCCTGCTCCGCAAGCACACCGCCGCCGACGCCCTCGAGCCGCTGCGCCGCGTCGACGGGGTCACGCTGCTCACCGTCGCGGGCACCGGGGACGTCGACGTCGTCCTCGCCCTCGGTACCGACGACGCCACCCCCGGCTCGGTCCTGTCCACCGCCATCGACGGCCGGCACCGGGCCACCCCGTCGACCGGCGGCCCCGGGGTGACCGTCCAGGACGTCGACTCCGCCACGCCGGAGCCCGAGCTGGTGGTGAGCCTGCCGTCGTTCGACGCCACCGCCCACCACGACCTCCTGGCCCTCGACCGGCTCTTCGGCCTGCGGACTGCGGCGCGGGACGGCACGTTCCCCGGGATCAGCCCCGTCGACCTGGCCGTGTCGTCGGCCCGCCAGCAGGCCGTGGCGTCGTTCACCGCCCTGGGCTTCCAGGCCGCGACGGTGACCGCCCTCGCCATGTTCCCCCTCGCCTACCACCCGCTGACCACCCGCAAGCTGCGGGTGACGGTCACGTTCGACCGGCCGTTCGGCTTCCTCGCCGTGCACCGCCGGACCGGCCTCGTCCTCGTCGCCGGCTGGGTCGCGACGCCATGACCCCCTAGCCGTCGTGTTGTAGGGGCCACGATCATGGGCCGTGCCGCGACATACTGCGGGCATGCGGAGGGGCGTGGCGACGGCGGCGGTCGCGGTCACACTGGCGGGGTGCGCGCCGACGGGTGGGCAGCCGCCGGCGGCCGACCGGTCGTGGACCGCGGTGGCCCAGGCGCCGCTGCGGGCGCGGCACGACGCGCTCGGGGCGTGGGACGGGCGGCGGTTCGTCGTCGTGGGCGGATCGGCGGAGACGCCGTGCCCGCCCACCGCGTCCTGCGGGCCGGTGACCGCCCTGACCGACGGTGCCGCGTACGACCCCGCCGACGGCAGCTGGCGGCCGATCGCCGCGGCGCCGGTGCCGCTGGGCGTGGGTGACCAGCTCGTGGCCTCCGAAGGTCGCGTGTACGCGCTGACCCCTTCGGACTTCCTCGTGTACGACGGCGACCGCTGGACGAAGCTCCCCCCGCCGCCCGGTGCGGGGAAGCTGCTCGACGCGGGCGGCACGCCGGTCGTCATCGCCGGGACCGACGAGCACGGCCCGACCGTCGACGCCGCGTTCGACGTCGCGACCGGCGCGTGGCGGGTCCTGCCCGACGACCCGCTCGGCCCGTCCTTCAACCGCATGGCGGTGTGGACCGGCGACCGGCTGCTGCTCGGCGCGAACGATCTCGTGCCGGACCCCGGCGCCACGAAGCCGTCGCTGCTGCGGCTGGCCGCGCTCGACGCCGCACTGACGACGTGGGCGGCGCCCACGACCACCGGGATCCTCGGCGGCAGCGTGGCGACCGCGGGCGGCGCCGTCGTGTGGACCGGCACCGGCAGCGCGGACGGCGGGCAGGTCGGCAACTGGGGCCGCGCCTACGCCGAGGGCGGCATCCTCGCCTTCGCCACCGGCGCGTGGCGGCCGCTGCCGGCGGCGCCGCGGCTGGCCGGTCCGCTGCCGATCGACCCGGCGCTCAGCACCGGCAGCCGGGTCACGGTCGGCGGGCACCTGCTCGACCCGGCGACCGGCGAGTGGCTGCGCCTGCCGGACCCGCCCGGCGGCAGGCGCTTCGCCGCGACGGTGGTGGCCGGCCCCGACATGGTGCTCCTGTGGGGCGGCGCGGTGGAGCGCGACGCCGGGCGCAACCTCGGCGACGGCCACCTCCTGCGCGTCTAGGTCGCCGGCTCCTCTTCGTTCGCGGGGCCCGCGGGGCGGCGCCAGCGGGCCGGGGTCTCGCCGCGGGCCTGCATCTCCTTCCACTTCGCGAACGGGTCGTAGTCGACCTCCAGGGGCTCCTGCGCCGGGCGGTCGGCCTCAGGGACGTGCACGAGGTTGAGCCGGATGCGGGTCCACAGGCTGTTGACGCCGCGCATCGAGTCGACGAGGACGTCGGCGGGCTCCAGGAGCGGCCAGACGGCCGGGTGGCGGGCCTTCCAGCGTTCGAGGCCTTCGAGGGCCTCCTCCTTCGTCGCGGCGCGGGCGATCTCGATCAGCGGCATGGTCGGCACGCGGCGGCCCGTGCCCTTCTTCGCCGGGGTCTTCTTGAAGGTCGCGGCCAGCTCCAGCAGCGGCGTCAGGTCGCCCCGGGCGTCCTCGATCCCGGCCCACGCGTCCGGCCGGCCCTGGACCGACTCCATCGTGTAGTCGGCGGGGTCGCAGCCGGGCACCTCGTCCCAGGTGAGCGGGGTGGAGACCCGGGCCTCCTCGGACGGCCGGACGGAGTAGCCGGAGGCGGTGGTGTGGTCCTTCGCGTTCTGGTTGTAGTCGACGAACACGCCGTGCCGCTCCTCCTTCCACCACGCCCCGGTCGCGATCTCCGGCGCCCGGCGGGCCACCTCCCGGGCGAAACCCTCCGCGGCCCTGCGGACCTCGGCGAACGTCCAGTTGGGGTGGATCCGCGCGTACACGTGAAACCCGCGCGAACCGGAGGTCTTCGGCCATCCGACGAGGCCGTGGTCGGCGAGCACGTCGCGGGCCACCAGCGCCACCTCGACCACCTGCGACCACGGCACCCCCGGCACCGGGTCCAGGTCGATGCGCAGCTCGTCGGGGTGCTCGACGTCCTCGGCGAGGACCGAGTGGGTGTGCAGCTCCAGGCAGCCGAGGTTGACGACCCAGGCGAGCTGGGCCGCGTCGCGCAGCACGACCTCCTCGGCGGTGCGGCCCGACGGGTACCGCAGCTGCGCCGTCTCGATCCAGTCGGGGCGCTTCTCGGGCGCGCGTTTCTGGAAGAACGCCTCACCCTCGATGCCGTTGACGTAGCGTTTCAGCGCCATCGGCCGGCCGCCCGCGCCGCGCAGGGCACCGTCGGCGACGGCGATGTAGTAGCGGACGACGTCGAGCTTCGTGCGGCCCGACTTCGGGAAGTACACCTTGCCGGGATTGGTGACGGTCACCTCGCGCCCGGCGACCTCGATGACTTCCTTGCTGCTGCTCGCCGCGTTGCTCGCCATAGGCGAAACCCTACTTGTCCGCGGTCGGATCCTCGCCCCGATCGAGGGCGTCCCAGAGCTCCGTCTGCGGTGCCTTCGCGGCGGTACGGGCAGTGGGCCGGTCATAGCGGGCGCCCATCTCCGGCCACGTGTCGCTGCTGCGGATGGCGACGCCACCGGCGACCACGACGACGAGGGCGGCGACGATCGTGACGATCGGCCAGCCCACGTCGATGTGGTGCTGCAGGGCCTCGGTCACCGCGCCGACGATGCCGATGCCGGCGAGGGCGAGGAGGCCGCCGACGATCGTCCTGAGCCGGCCGCGGGTCGCGAGCAGGGCACCCGCGCCGGCGAGGCCGACCGCGCCGAGGGCGGGCAGCCACGGCGACAGTTCGCTGCCCGTGCGGTACTCGGTCATCGGCGGCAGCGGCGACACCTGATGCGTCATGACCGCGTCCCAGTGGCGGGTGGCGGCGAACAGCACCACCGCCGAGGCGGCCGCGGTCGCGATCGTGGTGACCGCCAGCCCCCGCCGGCCGTGCGTCCGGCCTTGTTTCGGATCGGTCATGGGGCTTTGTCCTGGATCGGTCGTGGGGCTTTGTTCCGGACCGGTCATCGGGCTTTGTTCCGGACCTGTCGTGGGGCTTTGTCGTGGATCGGTCGTGGGGCTTTGTTGTGGATCGGTCGTGGGGCTTTGTCGTGGATCGGTCATCGGGCCGGCCGCAGGGTCTCGGCGGTCGCGATCGCGGCCAGGACGGCGGCGGCCTTGTTGCGGGTCTCCGTCTCCTCCGACAGCGGGTCGGAGTCGGCGACGATGCCGGCGCCGGCCTGCACATACGCCATCCGGTCCCGCATGAGCGCGGTCCGGATCGCGATGGCCGTGTCCATGTCGCCGCCGAAGCCGAAGTAGCCGACGACGCCGCCGTACAGGCCGCGCCGGGTCGGCTCGAGCTCCTCGATGATCTCCATGGCCCTGACCTTCGGCGCCCCGGACAGCGTCCCGGCCGGGAACGTCGCGGCGAGGGTGTCGAACGCGGACCGGTCGTCCTTGAGCTCGCCGACGACGGTCGACACGATGTGCATCACGTGGCTGTACCGCTCGACGGTCATGAACTCCGGCACCTCGACCGTCCCGGGCTTGCAGACCCGCCCCAGGTCGTTGCGGGCGAGGTCGACGAGCATGACGTGCTCGGCGCGCTCCTTCGGGTCGGCGAGCAGGTCCGCGGCGAGCGCGTTGTCCTCCTCGGGCGTCGCGCCCCGCCAGCGGGTGCCCGCGATCGGGTGCAGCAGCGCGCGCCGCCCGTCGACCTTGACGTGCACCTCCGGCGACGAGCCGACGACGTCGAAGCCCTCGAAGCGCAGCAGGTACATGTAGGGGCTCGGGTTCGTGGAGCGCAGCACCCGGTACACGTCGAGGGGGTCGGCATCGGTGGCCCGCTCGAACCGCTGTGCGACGACGATCTGGAAGCACTCCCCGGCCCGGATCGCCTCCTTCGCGACCTCGACGGCCTTCGGGTACTCCCCCGCCGGGGTCCGGCTGACCACCTCGCCCGGCCCCTGCTTGTCCACTGTGGACACCAGCGGCGGCGTCGGCCTGGACAGCGCCGACGTCATCGCGTCCAGGCGGCCGATGGCCTGGTGGTACGCGGCCCTGACGGTCGCCTCGTCGGCGTCCTTCTCGGGCAGGACGGCGTTGGCGATGAGCAGCGCCGTGCCCTCGAAGTGGTCCAGCGCCACCAGGTCGGTCGCCACCATCATGCCGAGCTCGGGGTGGTGCAGGTCGTCCTCGGCGAGCTGCGGCAGCCGCTCGAAGCGCCGGACCGCGTCGTACGACAGGAACCCGACGAGACCGCCCGACAACGGCGGCAGGTCCAGCCCCTTGAGGTCGGCGTCGTCGCCGGTGAGCGCCTCGACGGTCTGCTTGAGGACGTGCGTGGGGTCGCCCGTGGTGGGCAGGTTGGCCGGCGGCTCGCCCAGCCACCGCGCGTCACCGTCCCGCTCGACGAGCGTCGCGACGCTGCGCACGCCGATGAAGCTGTACCGCGACCACACCGCACCCGCCGAGCCCGCGCCCTGCTCCGCGGACTCCAGCAGGAACGTCCCCGGACCGCCGGCGAGCTTCCGGTACACCCCGACCGGCGTCTCACCGTCGGCGAGCAGCCGCCGGGTCACCGGCACCACCCGCCGGGTCCTCGCCAGCTCGCGGAACGTCGCCTCGTCCGGCGCCACCATCCCGGTCGTCATCGCGTCACCTTCAGGTCCGTGTAGAAGCAGGTGTGGTTGCCCGTGTGGCACGCGGCGCCGGTCTGCTCGACCGTCACCAGCAGCGTGTCGCCGTCGCAGTCGATCGCCACCGACCTGACGTGCTGCACGTGCCCGGACGTCTCGCCCTTCACCCAGTACGCGTTGCGGCTGCGCGACCAGTACGTCGCCCGCCCCGTCGTCAGTGTCCGATGCAACGCCTCGTCGTCCATCCACGCCAACATCAACACCTGCCCGGTCCCGTGCTCCTGCACGACCGCAGGCACCAGCCCGGCCTCGTTACGACGCAGACGGTCCGCAACTTCTGGATCAAGGTTCGACGACACCCCCCAATTCTCCCGCACGGCCCTCTCCCGCCAGTTTGGGGTCTATGGCTGGCCGTGTTTGCGGAGTACCTTGACGGTGCGCCGCACGGAAGTCTGGGCGGTCGCTCATCCCTCCCCGCCTGCCGTCGGCCGACCCTCCTCGCCGGGGGCTCCGCCTGCCGTCGGCTCGGTGGCTCCGGGCCGGGCGCCGTTTGGCCTCCCGGCGTCCGCGACCCCAGCGCTGAGCCCACAGCAGTCTGAACGGGTGGCCCTCTCCCCCCGTTCCGACCGAGCGGACGGAGGACCTCCTCATGCACCCCAACGTCAACGACCAGACCGGCCCTTCCCCTGAAGTGACAACCCCACCGGGCATCCCCGAGCAGCGCCAGCCCGTCGAGGACACCGTCCCCCTGGTCTCGGCCGCCGCCGCCTCCGCCGCAGGCGCCGACCCGGCCCCCGCCCCGCCCACAGACCTGACCTCCGACCCGGCCACGGACTCGGCCCTGGCTGTGGACTCGGCTACGGACCTGGCTTCGGACTCTGCTGCGGACTCGGGTTCGGACCTGGCTGCGGGTTCGGACCTGGCTTCGGATTCGGCCGACGCCGCGGAGTCGCCGGCCGCCGAGTCACCGGCCATCGACTCACCGCTCGCGGACGACGCCGCCATCACCGTCGCCGTCCCCGACGACATCTCCGACATCGTCGGCCCCGCCGACGAGGAGTCCCCCGCCTCCACCGACGAGGAGCCGGCCGCTGGGGTCGACGCACACGCCGCCGAGTCCACCCCGACCGCCGACCTCCAAGCGACCGACACCCCAGAAGACCCCTCCACCGCCCCCGCCGAAGAGGCAACCGCCGAAGCCACCACCGTCGAGGAAGCCTCCGCCGAGACCACCTCCGACGAAGAGGCTGCCGACACCGAGCCCGAAGCCGTGGACGCCGCCGAGACCACCACGGACGACGTCGCCGAAGAGGCCGAAACCGCCGAAGACGTCACCGCCGAGGAGGTCGCCGCCGAGGCCGACACCGTCGAGGAAGTCGCCGCCGAGACCACCGCCGACGACGACGCAGCCGACAGCGAACCCGAGGCCGTAGACGCCATCACCGCCGAAGCCACCCCGGACGACGAGCCGGCCGCGGAAGCCTCCACCGACGAGGCCGAAACGGTCGAAGACGTCACCGCCGAAGCCGACACCGTCGAGGAAGTCGCCGCCGAGACCACCGCCGACGACGACGCAGCCGACAGCGAACCCGAGGCCGTAGACGCCATCACCGCCGAAGCCACCCCGGACGACGAGCCGGCCGCGGAAGCCTCCACCGACGAGGCCGAAACGGTCGAAGACGTCACCGCCGAAGCCGACACCGTCGAGGAAGTCGCCGCCGAGACCACCGCCGACGACGACGCAGCCGACAGCGAACCCGAGGCCGTAGACGCCATCACCGCCGAGGACGCCTCCACCGACGACGAGCCCGCCGCCGAGGCTTCTGCCGACGAAGGCGACGCCGAGGAGATCGAGACCCTCGAAGAGGTCGCCGCCGAAGCTGCCGACGACGAAGAGCCCGCCGCCGAGGCCTCCGACGCTGACGCCGAAGCCATCGAGGAGGTCGCCGCCGCAGACGACGACGCGGCCGAGGCGGTCGAGGAAGTCGCCGCAGAGGCAACTGACGACGAAGCCGGCGAGGCGGACACATCCGAGGACGCGACCGCCGAGGACGACACCACCACCGACGCCGTGGCGGAAGAGCCCGCAGCCGAGTCGGACTCCGACGACGAGCCGGAACCCGTCGAAGAGGTCGCCGCCGAGGACACCTCCACCGACGACGAACCCGCCGCGGAAGCCACCGCCGAGGATGACGTCGAAGAGGCCGAGACCGTCGAAGAGGTGGCCGCCGAAGCCACCGACGACGCCGAAGAGACCGAAACGGTCGAGGAAGTCGCCGCCGAAGCATCCGCCGACGACGAGCCAGCCGCGGAAGCCTCCACCGACGAGGCCGCAACGGTCGAAGAGGTCGCTGCCGAGGCCGACACCGTCGAGGAGGTCGCCGCCGAGACCACCGCCGACGACTACGCAGCCGACAGCGAACCCGAGGCCGTAGACGCCGTCGCCACGGAGGACACCTCCACCGACGACGAGGCCGCCGAGGCTTCTGCCGACGAAGGCGACGCCGAGACGGTCGAGGAAGTCGCCGCAGAGGCCACCGACGACGAACCCGCCGTGGAAGCCACCGCCGACGATGACGTCGAAGAGGCCGAGGCCGTCGAAGAGGTGGCCGCAGAGGCCACCGACGACGAAGCCGGCGAGGCGGACGCATCCGAAGACGCGACCGCCGAGGACGACACCACCACCGACGCCGCGGCGGAAGAGCCCGCAGCCGAGTCGGACTCCGACGACGAGCCGGAAGCCGTCGAAGAGGCCACCGACAACGAACCCGAGGCAGCAGCGGCCGACGACGAGCCTGACGCGGTTGCTGATGAGGTGGTTGCCGACGAGGAGGCTGCCGAGCCTGAGGCGGTCACCGAGGACGAGCCTGCCGCCGAAGCCGACGAGACCGACGCTGCTGGCGATGAGCCGGAGGCCGAGGTCGCCATCGAAACAGCCGCCACGGCCGACGAAGCCGGCGACGACGAGTCCGCCGAACCCGACGCCGAGGCCACTGTCGAGGACGAGGTCACCGAGGCTGACGCGGAGGCCGTCACCGTCGAGGACGAAACCGCCGGCGACGAAGACGAAGCCGCCGAGCCTCAGGCCGAGGCCACGGACGAAGACGCAGCCGCCGAAGCCGAGGCCGAGGCCACTGCCGAGGACGAGGCTGCCGACGGCGGCGACGAAGCTGCCGAGCCCGACGCAGAAGCCACGGCCGAGGACGAGGCCGCCGAGCCCGACGCAGAAGCCACCGTCGAGGACGAGGCTGCCGACGAGCCCGAGGCCGAAGTGGCGGTGGACGACGAAGCGGTCGCCGTCGAAGCGGCTGCCGAGGACGCGGCCGGCGAGGACGAAGACGGCGGCGAGGCGCCGGAGGCCGAGGCCGTTGTCGAGGGCGAAGAGGTCGCGGCGGAGCCGGAGGCTGAAGCGGCCGCCGAAGAAGGTGCCGCTGAGGACGAGGCCAGCGATGACGAGGCCGCCGAGCCCGACGCCGAGGCCGTGGTCGCCGAGGACGAGGCCGCCGAGAGCGAGCCGGAGGCCGAGGCTGCCGCGGAGGACGCGGACGGTGACAGCGCCGAGGACGTCGCCGCGGAGGCCGAAGCCGAGGTCGACGCCGAGGTCGACGCGGAGGTCGAGCCTGCCGCAGCAGCCGAGGACGCCGAAGCGGAAGACGCCGCGGACGACGTCGAGGAGATCGCGGCCGAGGCTGCGGACGACGATGACGCCGCAGATGCCGAAGCCGGCAACGACGACGAGCCGGCCGCGGAAACGGACGCGGACGACGAAGCCGACAGCGACGACGACGAGCCCACCGCAGAAGCAGACGCGGACGCGGAGGACGACGAGGACGAGGACGACGAGCCCGTCGCGGAGGCTGACGCGGAGGACGAGGACGAAGACGCGGACGGTGAGCCGGTCGCGGAGGCCGACGCCGAGGACGAAGCGGCCGACGACGAGCCGGTGGCCGAGGTGGAAGCGGACGACGACGAGGAGCTCGAGTACGCGACCGCCGGGCCCCTCCCCCTGCGGCCCGGTGACCTCGCCGAGCAGCGGATCGTGTTGTGGAAGCCGAAGCGGGCGGACAAGTTCCGGTCGCGGCTGGTCAAGGCGGAGTCCAAGTTCGTCGACGACCCGGTGAAGGCGCTGACGCGGGCGTCGGCGGTGGTGAGTGACGCCATCGAGACGCTTGCCGAGAAGTTGCAGGAGCAGCAGCTGGCGATCGACCCGCACCGGTCGGCCAAGAACCCCGACACCGAGGCGCTGCGGGTGGCGTTGCGGCAGTACAAGGAGTTCCTGGAGCGCGTGCTCGCGTTGTAGACGAGAAGCGCGAAACGGGGCGGACCGCACACATCGGTCCGCCCCGTTTCGTGTTTGACGCGCATTCAAGATTTCATCTACCGTTGAGTTCATCAGTCGTTGAGTTTCAGGGAGTGACCGGAGGAATCCAAGATGGCCAACGCGATCGAGGTCGAGCACCTCGTCGTCGCGCGGGGCAAGCGGCGGGTGCTGCACGACTTCACCTGCACGGTGCCCAGCGGGAGCGTCACGGGGCTGCTCGGACCGAGCGGCAGCGGCAAGACCACGTTCATGCGGGCGGTCGTCGGCGTGCAGAAGATCGTCGGCGGGACGGTGATGGTGCTCGGGCACCCGGCGGGGTCGAAGCCGCTGCGCGACAAGGTGGGCTACCTGACGCAGGCGCCGAGCGTCTACGCCGACCTGACCGTCCGGGAGAACGCGCGGTACTTCGCCTCGCTGTACGGGCTCGGTGCCGCCGCGGCGGACGAGGCCGTGTCCGACGTGGGGCTGGGCCAGGCCAAGAACCAGCTCGTCGGGACCTTGTCGGGCGGCCAGCGGGCCCGGGCGTCGCTCGCCTGCGCGATCGTGAGCAAGCCGCAGCTGCTCGTGCTGGACGAGCCCACCGTCGGGCAGGACCCCGTGCTGCGCAACGAGCTGTGGCAACGGTTCCACGCCCTGGCGAAGGCCGGCTCGACGCTGCTGGTGTCGAGCCACGTGATGGACGAGGCGGGCCGCTGCGACCGCCTCCTGCTGATCCGCGAGGGGTTGCTCATCGCCGACGAGTCGCCCGCCGCCGTACGCGAGCGCGCCGGCACGGAAGACCTGGAGGAGGCGTTCCTGCGACTCGTACAGGCGCAGGAGACGGAGAAGGAGAAGGTGGCCTGACATGTCCGCACGTCTGACGTTCGCGACCGCCGGGCGCATCCTGCGGCAGCTCCGCCACGACCGGCGCACGATCGCGTTGATCCTCGTCGTGCCGACGGTGCTGCTCACGCTCCTGCGCTACCTGTACGACACCAACCCCCAGCTGTTCGACCGCGTCGGGCTCGTCATGCTGGGCGTGTTCCCGCTGGTGATCATGTTCCTGCTGACCAGCGTGGCGATGCTCCGCGAACGCACCACCGGCACCCTCGAGCGGCTGCTGACCACGCCGATCGGCAAGGTCGACATCCTGCTCGGCTACGGCATCGCGTTCGCCGTCGCGGCCGCGGTGCAGGCGACGATCGCGTCGGCGCTCGCGTACCTCCTCCTCGGCCTCGACACGCTCGGACCGGCGTGGCTCGTCGCCGTGATCGCGGTCGGCAACTCCGTGCTCGGCATGGCGCTCGGCCTGCTGGTCAGCGCGTTCGCCAACAGTGAGTTCCAGGCGGTGCAGTTCATGCCGGCGGTGGTCCTGCCGCAGGTGCTGCTCTGCGGTCTGCTGCAGCCCCGCGACCAGATGGCCGGTTGGCTGCAGGCCATCAGCGATGTCTTTCCCATGTCGTACGCCGTGCAGGCGCTCACCGAGCTCGGCACCCACACCGAACCGACCGGCCTCATGTGGAGGGACCTCGGCATCATCGTCGGCTGCGTCATCGTGGCACTCTTGCTCGGGGCGGCGACGCTACGCCGGCGCACCCCGTAAGCCCCTGAAGCAGACGCACAACGGGAAAGCAGGCTCATGGCACGCACCGGACGACGCCCCGGCAACCAGGACACCCGCCAGGCGATCCTGACCGCCGCCCGCGAGGCGTTCGCCGAGCGTGGCTACGACGGGGCGTCCATCCGCCAGATCGCCACCAGCGCCGGGGTCGACCCGGCGCTGGTGCACCACTACTTCGGGGCGAAGGACAAGCTCTTCCTCGCCACGATGGACGCGCCGATCGACCCCGGCGAGATCGTGCCCAAGGTCTTCGAGGGCGACCTCGACGGCGTCGGCGAGCGGCTCGTCCGCACGTTCCTCGGCGTGTGGGACTCCCCCGCCGGCTCGTCCGCGGCGGCCCTCTTCCGCAGCGCGATGCAGCACGAGTGGTCGGCGCGGATGTTGCGCGAGTTCCTGGTGAGCCAGATCCTGCGCCGCGTGGTCGCGCAGCTCAAGCTCGACCCCGCGGAGGCCCCGAAGCGCGCCGCCCTGGTCGCGTCGCAGATGGCGGGTCTCGTCATGGTCCGCTACATCCTGAAGATCGAGCCGATGACGACCATGTCGCAGGACGAGATCGTGTACAGCGTCGCGCCGACCATCCAGCGCTACCTCACCGAACCCCTGCCGGCCACCGCACCGGCCTCCTCAACGGTCTCCGCACCGGCCTCTTCACCAGCCTCGAAGCGCTGAACCACCAGCCTCGAAGCGCTGAACCACCGGCTCGAAGCGCTGAACCGCCACCTCACCGGAGCGGCAAAGCCGGCGGCGCGAGGCCGGATCGGCTAGTCGTCGACGTCGGCGCAGTGGTACCGCGCCTGCGGGGTCAGCAGCAGCGCCACCAGCACGCCGGCGCAGCAGACCGGCACGACCGCGAACGGCAGCGGGGCCGGCAGCAGCCACGTCAGCAGCGGCGCCATCGCCCCGACGAACGCCCAGAACACCAGGCTCGCCAGCCACGCCCAGTGCTCGCCCCGCTTGATCCGCGTGCCGAGGAACACGAGCACCACCGCGAGGGGAAACAGGAACAGCACGGCGTTGAAGAACAGCACGAAGTCCAGGTAGCCGGTGCCGCCCTGGTTGGCCGGGTCGACCTGCATCCCGGACAGCAGCACGCCGAGCGCCGCCAGCGCGAGGGTCAACATGACGCCGCCGATCGCGTTGAACCCCGTCACCGCGACCCGGACCTGCATCGGCACGTATCGACGCCCCCCGGCTGGCACACCGCAACTGTAGGTCCTCCGCCGCAGTTCATCACCCCCGACGCGCGTGTCCCCGACCGGTCACCCGCCCGGGGACACGCGGTGGCCGCCATCAGCGGGTCTGTTCGAGCCACGACGCGTACAGGCGGCCGTAGATCGAGTCCGGATCGGCGACGAGCTCCGCGTGCGGGCCCCGCTGCACGACGCGCCCCTTGTCCACGACGATGACCTCGTCGGCGCTCTGCGCGGTCGACAACCGGTGCGCGATCGCGATCGTCGTCCGCCCCCTGGTGACCGCGTCGAGGGTCCGCTGCAGCCGGACCTCGGTCGCCGGGTCGACGGCGCTCGTGGCCTCGTCGAGCACCAGGAGGTCGGGGTCGGCGACGTACGCGCGAGCCAGCGCCACCAGCTGCCGCTCACCGACCGACAGCGCCTCCCCGCGCTCGCCGACCTCGGTCTGCAGGCCGTCGCTGAGCCCGTCGACCCAGTCGAGCAGCCCGAGCTCGGTGAACGCCAGCTCCAAGTCCACGTCGCTCAGGTCGGGCCGGGCGAACCGCACGTTGTCGGCCACCGTCGCGTCGAACAGGAACCCGTCCTGCGGCACCATGACGACCCGCCTGCGCAGCGAGCCGAACCGCACCTCGGTCAGCGGCACCCCGGACAGCAGCACCTCGCCGGTGGTCGGGTCCATGAGCCGCGTCAGCAGCTTCGCGAACGTCGTCTTGCCGCTGCCCGTCTCCCCGACGACCGCGACCCGTGTGCGAGCGGCGACCGTCAGATCGACATCGGTCAGCACCTCAGGCCCGTCCGGGTACGCGAAGTGCACGTGGTCGAACCGCACGTCGACGGCGCCTTCGGGCAGGTCCCGACCCTGGTCACCGGGGTCCGCGACGTCCGGCGACGTCTCGATGATGTCCAGGACCCGGCGCCAGCCCGCGATCGCGTTCTGCGCCTCGTTGAGCACCTCGGTCGCGACCTGCACCGGCTGCACGAACAGCGTCGCCAGGAACAGGAACGCGGTCAGCTGCCCGATGGTGAGCTGCCCGTCCACGCCCAGCAGCGTGCCGACCACGACGACGCTGCCGAGCGCCAGACCCGCCGCCAGCTCACCGAAGCTCATGCTGACCACGTTGTTGGTCTGCGCCCGGAACTGCGCCCGCCGACTCCGGTCGATCGCCGTGTCGAGCCGCTCCGCGGTGCGCTGCTGCACGCCGTACGCCCGAACGACCGACGCCCCGACGACGCTCTCCGCGATCGCCCCGAGCATCGCCCCGATGCTCTCCCGCACGTCCAGGTACAGCACGCTGAGCCGCCGCTGGAAGTGCCGCACCACGAACACCAGCGGCGCGAACGCGAGGATCACCACCAGCGTCAGCTGCCACGAGTAGAAGATCATGACGCCGGTCGTCACGAAGAGCTGCCCCAGGCTGATCAGGAAGATCAGCCCACCGAACTGCAGGAACTGGCTGATCTGATCCACGTCCCCGGTCACCCGCGAGACCAGCGCCCCGCGCCGCTCCGACTGCTGGTGCAGCATCGACAGGTCGTGAATGTGCCGGAACGTCCGCGTGCGCACCCCCGCCAGCGCCGTCTCGGTGACCGTGAACAGCCGCACGTTCATCATCGCCGCGCTGAGCATCGTCAGGAACAGCACCCCGGCCGTGATCGCCACGATCGTGGTGAGCACCCCGACGTCGGGCCCACCCGGCGCCCGCAGCCCCTTGTCGATGCCCTGCTGGATGGCGACCGGCACCGCCACCCGGCCGGCCGTCGCCAGCACCGCCAGCCCGAGCGTGCCCGCCAGCCCGGTGAACAGCTCCGGCGACAGGCTCAGCCCGCGCCGCAGCACCCCCACCTTCGGCGCCCCGCCGGCCTTCGCCTGCTCCGCCGCCTCAGCAGTCGCCGCCGTCATGCCGACACCTCCGCCGTCCTTGAACACCGACCCGACCCGAACCCGCCCCTACGTCCCAGCACCAACCCGCCGGCACGCCAACGGACAGACCCCGAAACGGCCGCACTTCCCCAACGACCACCGACCGCGGCACCGTCGACGCGCCGGTGATCCAGGCCCGCCCCGACCGCACGACCGCTCTCCGCAGCGGACCTCGAGCCCGCCGCGTCCCCACACTCCCGCACCCAGCCGCTCACAACCCGCCGCGCCGACCCGCCCCAACCGCCATCGCGACCCGACCCGTCGGCGCCTTCCACAGACCGTCCTGACGCCACAGCGACGCCGCGACCCGAAGCCGCCACACCATCACCGCAACGCGGCGCGGTCACACCATCACCGCAACGCGGGGCAGTCACGCCAAGACCGCAACGCGGCGCAGTCACGCCAAGACCGCAACGCGGCGCAGTCACGCCAAGACCGCAACGCGGCGCAGTCACGCCATCACCGCAACGCGGCGCAGTCACGCCATCACCGCAACGCGGGGCAGTCACGCCATCACCGCAACGCGGGGCAGTCACGCCAGGACGGCAACCGAGACCCGGCACCCGACCGCGGCCCGAACCACACCGGCCAACAGCGCCAACCCACCGAACCGGCCCGGTCACCGCCAGCACCGGCGTGGACCGCGCCCGGCTCCGGTTCAGAGGAACGCAACAGCGGCCGGCGGCAACGCCGCCCCCAGGAGCCCGCCCCGGCACCGATCCTGCTGAAGCCCCACGCCCACCCATCCGAGCCGACCAGGCGACGCAGCACCGCGCCCCCGTCGGCGGGCTCCCCCACAGCAACCGGCCGGCCGCAGACAACTCAGCGGCCCAGGACAGGCCGGACGTCGGCATCACCACGGCCAAGTCGGCGCCTGTGCCGGCCACGAACGCGGCCACGCCAAGACGGCGACCGCGACCCGGCACCCGCACCCGCCCCGGTCCAGCCGACACCCGACCGGGGCACGACTGCCACCCGCCATCACGACCAGCCCACCAACCCGACCAGACCACGGGCACCGACAGAAACCGCAGGCCATCCCCATCCAGAGGAACGACATGGCGAACGGCGGCAACACCATGACCCGAGCCGCGCTCCGACACCAGCCCTGCCGAAACCACCCACCGGCCCGCCCGAACCGACCCGGCGACCCGGGCGCGCGCTGACTTCCCCGGCAGGCTCCCCCGCAGCAACCGGCCAGCCGGCGGCAACGCCGCAGCCCGGGACCGGCCGGACACCGACATCACCCCGGTCAAGCCGGCACCCGCGGCAGCCGCAGAGGCAGCCAGACGGCGACCGCGGCACAAGCCGTCACGACCAGCCCCCCAACCGGACCAGTCCACTGACACCGGCACGAACCACGAGCCATCCCCGGCCAGAGGAACCACACGGCGAACGGCGGCAACACCATGACCCGAGTCGCGCTCCGACACCAGCCCTGCCGAAACCACCCACCCGTCCGTCCGAGCCAACCCGGCGACCCGGGCGCGCGCTGACCCGACCAGCAAGCTCCCCCTCAGCAACCGGCCAGCCGGCGGCAACGCCGCAACCCGGGACCGGCCGGACACCGGCATCACGCCGGTCAGACCGACGCCCGCGGCGACGACAGAGCCGGAAAGGCCCGGACGGGGCGGTACGGGAGTGGGAACCGTCATGCGGTCACGGACTCCTCGTCGTCGAAGAGGTGCTCGCGTTCCTTCTCGGCCTCGGCCTTCTCGTATGCGGTGACCAAGTCGGCGTAGCCGGGAACAGTGGCGAGGAGGTCGGCGTGGGTGCCGCGGGCGGCGACCCTGCCCCGCTCCAGCCAGACCACCTCGTCGGCCAGGGCGATCGTGGCCCGCCGATACGCGACGACGAGGATCGACGCCTGGCGGTCGTCGTCACGGCGCAGCGCGGCGAGGATCGCGGCCTCGACGCGCGGGTCGACGGCGCTGGTCGCGTCGTCGAGGACGAGCAGGCGCGGCGCGCCGGCCAGGGCGCGGGCGATCGTGAGCCGCTGCCGCTGGCCGCCGGACAGGGAGGTGCCGCGCTCGCCGACCTTCGTGTCGAGCCCGTCGGCGAGCTGGTGGATGAACCCGTCGGCCTGGGCGAGGCGCAGCGCGGACCAGGCCGCCTCGTCGTCGACGGCGTGCCCGGCGGCGGTGCGCCGGTCGAGCGTCACGTTGCCCCGGACGGTGTCGTCGAAGACGAACGGCACCTGGGCGACCAGCGCGACCGTGCCGACGAGCGCGTCCTGGCTGAGGTCGCGGGCGTCGACGCCGTCGACCCGGACGGTGCCGGTGTGCGGGTCGACCAGCCGGGCGGCGAGCGCGGCGATCGTCGACTTGCCGGAGCCGGTCGAGCCGACGAGCGCGACCGTGCGCCCCGCCGGCACGTCGAACGTGACCCCGCTCAGCACGTCGCCGCCCCGGTTGCCGTCGGCGTCGGCATACGCGAAGTGCACGTCCTCGAACCGCAGCGCCGCCGGCTTGTGCGTGTCCGGCAGCGTGGCCGTGCCATAGGCCATGTCGCCCTCGGCGTCCAGCACGTGCCGGATCCGCTCCCAGCCGACGACGCTGCGGGGCAGCTCGGCGAGCACCCAGCCGATCGCCCGGACGGGGAACGCGAGCACGGTGAACAGGAACGCGACGCTGACCACCTCGGCCACCTCGACGGCGCCCTGGCGGAACCGCAGGCCCCCGACGACGAGCACTGCGAGGGTGCCGATGCTCGGCAGCGCGTCGAGCACCGGGTCGAACATCGCCCGGACCCGCCCGACCTGGATCGTGGCGTCGCGCAGCTCGACGGTCTTCGCCGAGAACCGCTCGGTCTCAGCGGCCTCCCGGCCCATCGTCTTGACCACGAGCGCGCCGTCGAAGCTCTCGTGCGCGACCGCGCTCACGTCGGCCCGCAGCTGCTGCGACTTCGCGACCCGGGGCGCCATGCGGCGCGAATAGGCCACGTTGACCCCGAGCAGCGTCGGGAAGATCGCGACCCCGACGAGCGCCATGGCCCAGTCGGTGGCGAACAGCGAGACGATCGCGGCGACGAGCATGACGACGGTGCCGACGGCCATCGGGAACGGCGCGATCGGATACCACGCGGACTCGACGTCGGCGTTGGCATTGGACAGCAGCGTCCCGGTCGCGTGCCGCTGGTGCCACTCCAGGGGCAGCCGCAGGTAGCGCCTGGTGACGGCCTGCCGGTAGCGCGCCTGCAGGCGGAACTGCATCGCCCCCGCCCCGAGCCGCCGGCCGAAGATGCCGAGGATCTTGCCGAGGCTGACCGCGAGGATCGCGACCCCGCCGAGCAGCAGCGTGCCGAGCGTGACGTGCCGCTGGTCGATCGCGGGCAGCGCGATCTCGCCGACGACCCGCCCGGAGACGAACGCGGTCGCGATCGTCAGCAGGCTGAACACCACACTGCCGACCACCGAGATCGCGAACACGTGGGGCTCGTCACGGACAGCCCGGCCGAGCACCCACAGCCCCTTGAGGAGCACCTTGCCGCTGGTCACATCCGCCCTCCGTAGCGTCGGGCCGGTAAGTCGCCCCGACCGTCTGCAACCTTACCGACGGGGTACGACAGAATCCGGCTCCGGCAGGACGCGACTAGCGTTACGTGTATGACTTCATTCGCGCGGGCCGAGCGCCTGGCGCTCGCCGAGACGCTCCTGGCCGCGGGTCCCGACGCGCCGACCCTCTGTGACGGCTGGGTGACCCGTGACCTCGCCGCGCATCTGGTGCTGCGGGAGCACCGGCCTGACGCCGCGGCCGGCATCCTGCTGAAGCCGGTCGCCGGGCACACGAAGAAGGTCCAGGACCGCCTCGCCGCGGGCGACTACGGGCAGCTGGTCGGCAAGGTCCGGCGGCCCGCGCTCTGGGTAAGGCCCGCCTTCGCCGAGGAGGCCGTCAACATCACCGAGTTCCTCATCCATCATGAGGACGTGCGGCGGGCCGTGCCGGGATGGACGCCGCGCACGCTGGACGCGGCCTACGAGCAGGCCCTGGCGAAGCGGCTCAAGGGAGCCGCGAAGCTGTCCGCGCGGCGGTTCCCCGCCGCGATCACCGTGCGGCCGGCGGACGCCGAGCCCTTCACCGTCGGTACAGGCGGAGAACCGCTGACGGTCCAGGGGAAGCCCTCGGAGCTGCTCCTGTTCTTCACCGGCCGCCAGGCGCACGCCGACGTGACCGTCACGGGCCCCGATGCGACGGCGGAGCGGCTCAGAACGGCGCGACTGGGACTCTGAGTCTCGAATCTGGCCCCAGGCAACGGGATTCGCCGTTCCACTACGTTTCGGTTTCGGGTCTAGCCGGTAACACGACGGACCCTTTACCCTCCAGTAACCGACGGGACGTGATGCCAGTCACCGTTACGTCCACGCCAGCCCGGAGGCGCCCCGCATGACCCAGACCCAGCGGCTCGAACTGCCCTACCGCTCGATCCCGGACATGTTCCTGCACCGTGTGGCCGAGACCCCCGACAAGCGCGCGTTCGGCAAGCCCGCGGCCGACGACGCCGGCGACCCCGTCTGGCTCACCTGGCGCGAGGTCGACGAGCACGCCCGCGCGATCGGCGCCGGCCTCACCACGCTCGGCGTGCGCCCCGAGGACCGCGTCGGCATCCTGGCCAACACCCGCCTCGACTGGATCCTCGCCGACCTCGGCATCATGCTCGCCGGTGCGGCCACCACGACGGTCTACCCGACCACCGAGCCCGAGGACGCCGTCTACATCGTCGCCGACTCCGGCTCGAAGGTCCTCTTCGCCGAGAACCCGGCGCAGGCCGCCAAGCTCGACGGCGCCGACCTGCCCGACCTGGTCGCGGTCGTGCTCCTCGACGGTGTCCCCAGCGGCGGCGAGCAGCGCAAGACCCTGTCCCTCGCGCAGCTGGAGGCCGCCGGGCGCGAGGCGCTCGACCAGGACCCCGAGCTGATCACCCGCATCGTCGCCGGCATCACCGGCGACCAGCTCGCCACCCTCATCTACACGTCGGGCACGACCGGCCGCCCCAAGGGCGTCGAGCTGATGCACGCCGGCTGGGTCTGGCAGGGCTACACGCAGGTCGACATGGGCCTGCTGACCGCCGACGACCTGCAGTACCTGTGGCTGCCGCTGTCGCACTCGTTCGGCAAGACCCTGCTCTGCGGGATCGTGTACGTGGGGCTCCCCACGTACGTCGACGGCCGCGTCGACAAGCTCATCGACAACCTCGGCAAGATCCAGCCGACGCTCATGTGCGCCGCGCCCCGCGTCTTCGAGAAGGTCTACAACCGGGTCGTCACCGGCGCGCAGGCCGACGGCGGCGCCAAGTGGAAGATCTTCACCTGGGCGGTGAAGGTCGGCAAGCAGGCCTCCGCCGAGCGCCTCGCCGGCCGCACCCCGGGCGGCATGCTCAAGGTCCAGCACGGCATCGCCGACAAGCTGGTCTTCAGCAAGCTCCGCGCCCGCCTCGGCGGCAAGATGCGCGCCATGGTGTCCGGCTCCGCGCCGCTGTCGAAGGAGATCGGCGAGTTCTTCTTCGCCGCCGGCCTGCCGATCCTGGAGGGCTACGGCCTGACCGAGACCAGCGCCGGCTCGTTCGTCAACCGCGAGGCCAGCCCCCGCATCGGCACCGTCGGCACGGCTCTGGGCGACCTGGAGGCGAAGCTCGACACCGACGGCGAGATCCTGCTCAAGGGCACCCCGATCATGCGCGGCTATCACAACCTGCCCGACGAGACCGCCGCGTCGTTCACCGAGGACGGCTGGTTCCGCACCGGCGACATCGGCGAGTTCGACGCCGACGGCTACCTGCGCATCACCGACCGCAAGAAGGACCTCATCAAGACCTCCGGCGGCAAGTACGTCGCGCCGAGCCACATCGAGGGCCTGTTCAAGTCGGTCTGCCCGTACACCTCGCAGTGCGTCGTGGTCGGCCAGGCCCGCAACTACGTCACGATGCTCGTCACCCTCGACCCGGACGCCATCAAGGGCTGGGCCGACGGCACCTCCCTCGCTGGGAAGTCCTACGACGAGATCGCCGCGTCACCCGAGGCGAACGCCCTGATCGAGGGCTACGTCAAGGAGCTCAACACCAAGCTCAACCGCTGGGAGACGGTGAAGAAGTTCTCCATCCTCAGCCGCGACCTGTCCATCGAGGACGGTGAGCTCACACCGTCGCTCAAGGTCAAGCGCCGCGTGGTCGAGAAGTCCTTCGCCTCGGACATCGACCGCATGTACGCGGGGTCGCTCGCCGAACTCTGATCACACCCCACAGTGTCATGGCCTCCGGGAACCGCCATCCCGGAGGCCATGACGCTTTTCAACCCCGAAGAGCAAGAGCAAGTTCATGGCTCCGGTCCGCCGTGCGAAAGACCGTCGCTCCCGTCAGCCGCCGGTCGGGCCCTGGGGGCCCTCCCTGTCCGTCCGCGTGTAGTTGCCCCGACGCGACCTGCGGCCGCGACACCCCACCCGCCCCCTCATGATCCGGAAGACTTTTCGTCGCCAGAACAACAAGAACTCTTCCGGATCACGGAAACCAGCCCCCGGCACCGCCCAGCCCAGCCAGGCAGACGCCCGACGCGCGATCCCCACATGATCCGGAAGAGTTCTTGTCGCCAGAGCAACAAGAACTCTTCCGGATCACGGAAACCGGCCCAGCAGCAAGCAGCCCAGCCGCGACAGACCCGGTCCGCGCGCCCCACGTGATCCGGAAGACTTCATGCCGTCAGGGCAGCACAAACTCTTCCGGATCACGGAAAACGGGCCAGCAGCAAGCAGCCCCAGCCCGACCAGACAGCCGCCCAACGCGCGATCCGCATGATCCGGAAGACTTCATGTCGCCAGAGCAGCACGACGTCTTCGGGATCATGAGGAAAAGCAGGTCAGGCGACCACGACCGGGGTGGACCAGGCGTGCCGGCGGGGGCGGTCCAGGTCGGCGCGCGCCGCCGCCAGCCTGTGGACCGCTTCGACGAGGTCGGTCTCCGGCAGCGTGTACGGCAGCCGCATGAACCGCTCCATCGTGCCGTCCGCACCGAAGCGGGGCCCCGGCGCGACCCGCACCCCGAGCTCCTCGGCCGCCCGCGCCAGGGCACTGGACACCGGCGCGTCGAGCTCGACCCACAGCACCATCCCGCCGCCCGGCAGGACGAACCGCCACTCCGGCAGCTCGGCGCGCAGCGCGGCGGCCAGAGTGTCCCGGCGGGCGAGCAGCTGCCGACGGCGGGCCGACACGATCTCCGACCGGCGGCGCAGCAGCTGGACGGCGACGAGCTGGTCGAGCACCGGCGACGCCATGTCGACCCCGACCCGGGCCGCGGCGAGCCGCGCGATCAGCGGCGCCGCCCCGCGGACCCACCCGATGCGCAGGCCGCCCCAGTACGGCTTGCTCATCCCGCCGATCGTCAGCACCCGGGCGCTGCGGTCGAACGCGGCCACCGACGGCGGCAGCGCGCCGTCCGCGAAAGCAGGGTCCAGCGCGAGATCCACGAACGACTCGTCGATGATGAGGTCGGTGCCGGCGGCGTGCGCGGCGGACGGCAGCCGCTCCCGCAGCGACGTCTGCATGAGGTGACCGGTCGGGTTGTGGAAGTCGGGGATCAGGTACGCGACCCGCGCCTGCGCCGCCCTGACCGTCGACAGCAGCAGGTCCTCGTCCCAGCCGTCGGGCCCGATCGCGTAGGCGCTGATCCGGGCACGGCTGGCGGTGAACGCGCTCAACGCGTTCGGGTACGTCGGCGTCTCGACCAGGGCCCGCTGCCCGGGCGCGACCAGCAGCCGCAGCAGCAGGTCGAGCGCCTGCTGGACGCCGCCGGTGACCATGACCTGGTCGGGGTCGGTCGGCAGGCCGCGCTCCGTGTAGCACTGCGCGATCGCCTCGCGCAGCACCGGCAGCCCCATCGGCTGGTAGCCGGCGCCGAGCGTGTAGGGGCCGAGCTCGGCGATCGCCTCGGTGGCCGCCTCGTTGAGCTCCGCCGGGGCGGGCATCGCCGCGCAGCCGAGGTCGATGAGGTCGGCGTCGTCGCTCGGCGTCCACAGCCCGGACGTGCCGACGCGGTGGCCGGCGGGCAGCGCCGTCCAGCTGCCGGCGCCGCGGCGGCTGCTGAGGTGGCCGCTGTCGCGAAGCTCACGGTAGGCGGCGGTGACGGTGGTCCGGCTGATGCCGAGCGCCGCGGCGAGCTCCCGCTCCGCGGGCAGCCGGACCCCGAGCGCCAGCCGACCGTCGATGAGCAGGCCACGGACCGCGCTGGCGAGCACGACGTACTCGGGGCGGCGGCCGGCTGGCCCGCGCACGCCGACGGCGACCTGCCAGGCGTTGAGCATGCGGGCCAGTTGCGCGCCCCGGACGATCGCTGACAAGGCCAGTCCCCCTCAATTGGCTCTTTGCACGTGTCGGATTGGCCCTAGGGTGGCACGCATGGACGCCCCAGGCAAGACCAATCCCATCCCGCTGCGCCACCGCTTCACGCGTCGCTTCGTGCAGCTGCAGGTGGGTCTGCTGGTGTACGGGGTGAGCATCGCCTTCCTGGTGCGGGCCCATCTGGGGCTCGATCCGTGGGACGTGTTCCAGCAGGGCATCTCGAAGCGCACCGGGCTGAGCCTGGGCACCGTGGTCTGCGCGGTCGGCGCGCTCGTGCTGCTGCTGTGGATCCCGCTGCGCCTGCGGCCGGGCCTGGGCACCGTCAGCAACGTGGTGGTCATCGGCGTCACCGCCGACCTGACCCTGCGGGTCGTGCCGGACGCCGGCGCGTGGTGGCTGCGGGGCGCGCTGATGGTCGCCGGCGTGGTGCTCAACGGGGTGGCGACGGCGCTCTACCTCGGCGCCCGCATGGGGCCCGGCCCGCGCGACGGGCTCATGACCGGCCTCGCCGCGCGGTACTCCTGGCTGTCGATCCGGGTCGCGCGCACGTCGATCGAGGTGACCGTGCTCGCCGCGGGCTTCCTGCTCGGCGGCTCGGTCGGCGTCGCCACCGTCCTGTACGCGTTCGGCATCGGCCCACTCACGCAGCTGTTCCTGCCGCTGTTCGCGATGCGCGACCCGCGCCCGCTGCCGGCTCCGGCGGCGGCTCCCGCCTGACACGCACCGCGCCGAGCAGCACCCCGCCGAGGATCGCGGCGCCGCCGGCGGCGTCGTACCAGTGCAGGCGCTCGCCCAGCAGGAGCGCCGACGACAGCAGCGCGAACACCGGTGCCAGGGCCGCGAACGGGGCCACCGTCGCCGCGTCGTAGCGGGCGATCAGCCTGCCCCACACGCCGAAGCCGAACAGCGTGCTGAGGTAGGCGATGTACGCGATCGCGCCGAGCGCGGTCAGGTCCAGGCCGCGCAGACTGTGCCAGACCGCGGACGGCCCGTCGACGGCGAGGGTCAGCACGACCAGCGGCGGGGTCGCGACCGCGCTCACCCACACCATGAAGTTCAGCATGTCGGCGGCCTGCGCCTTGCGCATCGCGATGTTCGCCAGGCCCCACGCCGCGCCCGCGGCGACGACCAGCAGGAACGCGCCGACCGGCCGGTCCAGGCCGAGCTGCGAGGCGATCAGCACGATCCCCGCCCCCGACAGCGCCACCCCGGCGAAACGACGCCGGCCCGGCCGGTCGCCCAGCAGTACCATCGCGAAAATCAAGGTGAAGACCACCTGGCTCTGCAGGACGAGCGCGGACAGCCCCGACGGCAGCCCGGCCGCCATCCCGGCGAAGAGCAGCGAGAACTTCACGACGCCGAGCGCCACCCCGGTCGCGACCACCCACCGCCACGGCACCTTCGGCCGCCCGACCAGCAGCACCGCGGGCAGCGCCGCCGCCCCGAACCGCAGCGCGCAGAACAGCAGCGGCGACATGCTGTCCAGCCCGACGTGGATGACCACGAAGTTCACGCCCCAGATCGCCGAGACCAGGATCGCCAGCGCGACGTCACGATGCTTCATGGGTCGATCGTCATCCCGTACAACCGTGAAGCACCATCGAAAGGTTCTACACGATTGTTGTAGCATCGCTTCATGCTTGATCTGCCGAGGCTTCGGGCGCTGCGGGCCGTCGCCGTGTTCGGCACGGTCACGGCCGCCGCGGGCGCCCTGCACTGCACCCCGTCGGCGATCTCCCAGCACCTCGCCAAGCTCGAGCGGGAGACCGGAAGCACACTGGTGGAGAAGGACGGCCGGCGGCTGCGGCTCACCGAGGCCGGGCGGGTCCTGGTCGAGCACGCCGGCCGGATCCTCGCCGTCGTCGAGGAGGCCGAGGCCGCGCTCGCCGCCCACCGGGAGACGGTGTCCGGGCATCTGAGCATCGCCTCGTTCCCGACCGCGTGCCGCGGGCTGCTGCCGCACGCTCTGCGCAGCCTCGCCGTCGACCATCCGCAGCTGGAGCCGACCCTGCAGGAGGGCGACCGCGAGTCGTCGTTCGACGGGATCCTGCGCGGCACCATCGACGTCGCGCTCATCGACGAGTGGCTCGACATGCCGGCGACGTACCCGACCGGGGTCGCGAGCGTGGAGCTCGGCCTCGACGTCGGCGACCTCATCCTGCCCGTCGACCACCCTCTCGCCGGCTCGTCCGGCCCGGTCGGCCTCGACGCGCTGCGCGGCGAGCGGTGGATCGCCTCCAAGCCCGGCACCGTCTGCCACGAGTGGCTGCAACGGATGCTGCCCGGCGCCCGCCCCACGATCCTCGTCAACGAGTTCGAGACGCAGCTGACCTTCGTCGCCGAGCGGCTCGGCGTCGCGTTCATCCCCCGGCTGGCCCGCAGCACCCTCCCGCCGGGCGTCGTCGCGCGCCCGATCACCCCCGAGGCGGCCCGCCGCGTCAGCGTCGCCTGGCGGGTCGCGGCCGGCGGCCGTCCCGCGATCTCCGCGACCGTCGCCGCGCTGCGCGACGCCTGGTCACACCGCGACCACTGGCCCTCCGACCACGGCATTCACGTCGTATAACCGCAGGTCATCGGGGCAATTCCGGGTTAAACGCTCACTCACTCATTCATTTCTGCGGGTTTCCCCGGCACCCCTTACATTGATGCCATGGCCATCTTCGGACGCACCCGCACAGCCACCGGCGCAGGCGTCCTGGCGACGCTGCTCCTCGTCCTGCTCTTCGGTAACCAGATCTTCTCGGAATGGGCCGACCGGCACGCGGACACCAACACCGTGTGGGGCTGGTTCCTGCATCTGCTCACCTGGCCCCGCTGGTGGCTCGTCCCCCACGACGACTCCGGCAAGGCCGCCCGCGAGCTGCTCGCGAACGACCTGAAGGCCCTCCTCCTCATTCTCTTCACGTCCCTCATCCTGGCCATCGCCGGCCGCTCCATCGTCACCGGCGGCGGCGCCTTCATCCTCGGCTGGGCATCGCTGATCTTCGGCGCCGCCCTCGCCGGCTTCGCCACCGACTTCCTGCTCGCCGACCCGACCCTGCTCGGCGCCTTCAACGCCGCCGCGGCCGCCGCCGGCTACGGCCTCTTCGTCGGCTGGCTCGTCGGCATCGCCGTCACCACCGGCAAACGCGGCGACTGACCACCACCACCAAGACGCTGTGCGATCTCCAGGCCGACCTCCCAGAACCGGAGATCGCACGACGTCCCTCGCAACCTCACGAGCAGACCGGGGTAACGACCCCACGCCGCATTGGCCCACGGTCGACGGTCACCCGGCGGAGCGAACCACCGCATCCAACGGCCTGACGGCAACCGCCACGCCTGACCGGCCCGCGGAACGGCCGTCCTCCCGCGCTGTCCGCCGGAGGCGCTCCCGCCAACCATTCATGATCCGGAAGACTTCGTGCGGCCACCGGTACAAGACCGACCGGATCACGGCAAGCCGCTCGGCACGACCGACACGTCGGACGCCTCACCAGGCCCCGAGCACGGCCGGGTCGACCGGTGGTCACCGCCCGCCGGTCGGCTGCCCGAGCGGCACCGACGGTTGTCAGCGGACGGGGTGACCGGCATCCCGGAGGGTGGTCTTGACGTCGCCGATGGAGAGGTCGCCGAAGTGGAAGACGCTGGCGGCGAGGACCGCGTCGGCGCCGGCCGCCACCGCCGGGACGAAGTGCTCCAGGGCACCCGCGCCGCCGCTGGCGATGACCGGGATCGTCACGACCTCGCGGACGGCCTTGATGAGCTCCAGGTCGAAGCCGTCCTTGGTGCCGTCGGCGTCCATGGAGTTGAGCAGGATCTCACCCGCGCCGAGCTCGGCGACCCGGGCGGCCCACTCGACGGCGTCGAGCCCCGCGCCGCGGCGGCCGCCGTGGGTGGTCACCTCGAAGCCGCTCGGCTGGCCCGCGGCCCGGCGCACGTCCAGCGACAGCGTCAGCACCTGGTTGCCGAACCGTTCGGCGATCTCGGCGATCAGCTCCGGTCGGGCGATCGCGGCCGTGTTGACCCCTACCTTGTCCGCGCCGGCGCGCAGGAGGATGTCGACGTCGGAGACAGCGCGGACGCCACCACCGACGGTGAGCGGGATGAAGACCGTCTCCGCGGTCCGGCGGACCACGTCGAGCATCGTGGAGCGCCCGTCGGACGAGGCCGTCACGTCGAGGAAGACCAGCTCGTCGGCGCCCGCGGCGTCGTACGCGGCGCCGAGCTCCACCGGGTCGCCGGCGTCGCGGAGGTTGACGAAGTTGACACCCTTGACGACCCGGCCCGCGTCGACGTCAAGACACGGGATGACCCGCACCGCGACGGTCATGACGGCTGCTCGGCCAGGACCTGGAGGGCGTCGGTGACGTCGAACGCGCCCGCGTACAGGGCCTTGCCGACGATGACACCCTCGACGCCGGCGGGTTCGAGGGCGGCGAGCTGGCGCAGGTCGTCGAGCTTGGAGACGCCGCCGCTGGCGATGACCGGCTTCTTGGTGCGGCCGGTGACCTCCAGCAGGAGGGTCAGGTTGGGCCCGGTGAGGGTGCCGTCGCGCATGACGTCGGTGACGACGTAGCGGGCGCAGCCGGCGCGCTCCAGGCGGTCGAGCACCTCGAACAGGTCGCCACCCTCCTTGGTCCAGCCGCGCGCGGCGAGCTGGTGACCGCGGACGTCGAGCCCGACCGCGACCTGCTCGCCGTACGTGGCGCAGACGTGGTCGCACCAGTCGGGGTTCTCCAGGGCGGCGGTGCCGAGGTTGACCCGGGTCGCGCCGGTCGACAGGGCCGCCCGCAGCGAGGTCTCGTCGCGGATGCCGCCGGACAGCTCGACCTGCACGTCGAGGCGGCGGACGACGTCGGCGAGGAGCTCGGCGTTGGACCCCCGGCCGAACGCGGCGTCGAGGTCGACCAGGTGGATCCACTCGGCGCCCTGCCGCTGCCAGGCGAGGGCGGCCTCGAGCGGGTCGCCGTAGGTGGTTTCGCTGCCGGCGGCGCCCTGGACGAGACGGACCGCCTGGCCGTCGGCGACGTCGACGGCGGGCAGGAGCTGCAGGGCCATGGGTTAGATCCTTCGGTCCAGAACGAGCACGGTGAGCGCCGGGGTGGCGACGATGACGAGGGCACTGAGGCCGATCCGGGCCGCGACGGTGTCGACGAGCAGCCAGATGAACGTGAGTGCCACCAGGACGAGCAAGATGATGACGGAGCGCTGGCCACGGGAACGACGTGCGAAAAGCTTACCGGTCCGGCCGATCTTGACCTTCGGCACCAGCCGCCGGGCGGCGATCCGCCGGCGGCGACGGCGCTCGGCCTTGAGCAGGCGCTCGGCCCGCTCGGCCTCCAGCACCGCCCGCCGCCGGGCGCGCTCCTTAGACAAGGCTGCCGAGCCAGTTGGACAGCAGCGTCGCCCCCGCGTCGCCGGACTTCTCCGGGTGGAACTGGGTGGCCCGCAGCACCTCCGACTCGAACGCGGCGACGAACGGCTCGCCGTGCACCGTGGTCGCGACCTCGATGCCCGCGGCCCGCTGGGCCTCCACGGGTGTGGGCGCGTAGGAGTGCACGAAGTAGAACCGGGTGTCGGCGGGCAGGCCGGCGCCGAGGACCGTGCCGGCGGGCCAGGTCACCGTGTTCCACCCCATGTGGGGCACGACCGGGGCGCGCAGCCCGGTCACCGTGCCGGGCGCGAGGCCGAGGCCCTTGGTGACGACGCCGTGCTCCTCGCCCTCCTCGAACAGCACCTGCATGCCGACGCAGATGCCGAGCACCGGCGCGCCGACGCGGACCCGCTCGGCGATCGTCGGGCCGGCGCCGATCTCGTCGATGCCGGCCATGCAGGCCGCATACGCCCCGACGCCCGGCACGACGAGCCCGTCGGCCCGGGCCGCCTTGCCCAGGTCGGACGTGACCTCGACCTCGGCGCCGACCCTGGCGACGGCCCGCTCGGCGGAGCGCAGGTTGCCGGAGCCGTAGTCGAGGATGACCACCTTCTTCATGCCGTCCCCTTTACAGCCAGAGCAGCCCGCCGGCCACGGCGACGGCGGCGAGCAGCAGCGTGATCACGAACGGCACCTTCGACGTGCTCTGCTGCCGCAGCGACAGCGCGCCGCCAAGCAGCAGCCCGGCGAGCCCGAGCAGCAGGATGCTCACCACGGGCCGGCCACCGATCCGGAGCCGCCGACCCGGCCGGCCCCCACCGGCACCCCGCCGCCCCCGAAAGAAGCACCACGCCCAGCGGCGCGGCCCGAGGCGCCACCGCCGACAGCACCATCCCGCGCAACACGGCCCAAGGCACCGACCCGGACGTCACGGCCCAAGGCACCAACCCGGACGCCACGACCCGAAGCGCCATCCAAGACGACACGGCCCAAGGCACCGTCCCAGACGGCACCACCCAAGGCACCAACCCGGGCGACACGACCCGAAGCACCAACCCGGACGCCACGACCCGAGGCGCCATCCAAGCTCGCCGGCGGCGGGCAGGACCCGTGGCCGATCAAGACGACACGGCCCAAGGCGACGTCCCCGACGGCACCACCCAAGGCACCAACCCGGGCGACACGACCCGAGGCGCCATCCTGGACGGCACGACCCGAGGCGCCATCCAAGACGACACGGCTCAAGGCGCCGTCCCCGACGGCACGACCCGAGGCACCGCCGCCGGCGACGCCGGGAAGAGCGCCGCGCGCCGCGCGGCCGGGCAGGACACCGCTCACAGGGCGCCCTTGGTGCTGGGCACCACGCCGGCGTTGCGGGGGTCGAGCGCGCACGCCTGGCGCAACGCCCGGGCGACCGCCTTGAACTGGGCCTCGACGATGTGGTGCGCGTCGGGCTGGGCGCCGTGCCGGCCCGCCCGCAGGATGCTGACGTGCAGCGTGACCCGGGCCGAGTGGGCGAACGACTCCCAGATGTGCCGGGTCAGGCTGGTCGGGTAGTTGCCCCCGATGTGCGGGGCGATGTTCGCCGGCTCGTCGTGGACCATGTAGGGCCGCCCCGACAGGTCGACGACGGCGGACGCCAGGACCTCGTCGAGCGGGACCTGGGCGTTGCCATAGCGGGTGACGCCCGCCTTGTCGCCCAGCGCCTCGGCGAACGCGGCGCCGAGCGCGAGCGCGGTGTCCTCGACCGTGTGGTGCGCGTCGATCTCGAGGTCGCCGACGGTGTGCACGCGCAGGTCGAACCCGCCGTGCTTGGCGATCTGGTTGAGCATGTGGTCGTAGAAGCCCACGCCGGTCGAGATCTCGCCGACCCCGGTGCCGTCGAGGTCGAGCTCCACGGAGACCTTGGTCTCCTTGGTGACCCGCTCGATCTTGGCGGTGCGACTCACAGCAACTCCTCCAGTGCGTTCAGGAAAGCGTCGGTCTCCTCGGGCGTGCCGGCGGTGACCCGCAGCCAGCCGGGGACGCCAACGTCGCGGATCAGCACGCCGCGGTCGAGCAGCGCCTGCCAGACACCCTTGCTGTCGCCGCGGGGCGCGCCGAAGAGCACGAAGTTGGCGTCGCTGTCGGCGACCGTCAGGCCCCAGCCGCGCAGCGTCTCGACGATCCGGTCGCGCTGGGCCTTGACCGCGTCGACGGTCGACAGGAGCGCGCCGGTGTGCGCGAGCGCCGCCCGCGCGGCGGCCTGGGTCAGCGCCGACAGGTGATACGGCAGCCGCACCAGCTGCACGGCGTCGACGACGGCCTCGCCGGCGGCGAGATAGCCGACCCGCCCGCCGGCGAGCGCGAACGCCTTGCTCATCGTGCGGGTGACGACCAGCCGCGGGAACCGCTCGATCAGCGACAGCGCGAACGGCGTGCCGGGGCGCGCGAACTCCGCATACGCCTCGTCGACGATCACCATCCCGTCGGCGGCCTCGGCGACGGCCCGCACCACGTCGAGCGGCAGCGCGGTGCCGGTCGGGTTGTTGGGCGAGCAGAGGATGACCACGTCGGGCCGGTGCTCGCGGACCTTCGCGACGGCGTGCTCGGCGGTCAGCGTGAAGTCGGCGTCGCGCCGCCCGTCGATCCACGCGGTGCCGGTGCCGGCGGCGAGCAGCGGGTGCATCGAATACGACGGCGTGAAGCCGAGCGCGGTGCGGCCCGGCCCGCCGAACGTCTGCAGCAGCTGCTGCTGGATCTCGTTGGACCCGTTGGCCGCCCACACGTTGCGCCAGGTCAGCCCGTGCCGCAGGTATGCGGCGAGGTCGGTGCGCAGGGCGACGGCGTCGCGGTCCGGGTAGCGGTTGAGGTCGCGCAGGACGGCGGAGAGTGCCTTCTCCATCTCGGCGACGGCCTCGTCGGGCAGCGGATACGAGTTCTCGTTGGTGTTGAGCCGCACGGCCACGTCGAGCTGGGGCGCGCCATAGGGCGTCAGCCCGCGCAGCTCGTCGCGGAGCGGCAGGTCCTGCAGGCCGGTCACTGTGCGAACCTCACCTTCACGGCGGCGCCGTGCGCCGGCAGATCCTCGGCCTCGGACAGGGCGACGACGTGGTCGGCCACCTCGGCGAGGGCGTCGCGCCCGTATTCGATGAGCTGCACGCCGCGCAGGAACGTCTGCGTCGACAGCCCCGACGAGTGCCGGGCGCAGCCACCGGTGGGCAGCACGTGGTTGGACCCCGCGCAGTAGTCGCCGAGCGACACCGGCGACCAGGCGCCGACGAAGATGGCGCCCGCGTTCCAGACACGCTCGGCGACGGCCCGCGCGTCGCGGGTCTGGATCTCCAGGTGCTCGGCACCGTAGGCGTCGACGACCCGCAGCCCCTGCTCCAGGTCGTCGACGATGACCGTGGCCGACTGGGTGCCGGTGAGGGCCTCGGTGACCCGCTGCAGGTGCTTGGTCGCCGCGACCTGCCGGGCGACCTCCGCCTCGACGGCCTCGACGAGCTCCAACGACGGCGTGACGAGCACGCTCGCGGCGAGCGGGTCGTGCTCGGCCTGGCTGATCAGGTCGGCCGCGACGTGCCGCGGGTCGGCGGTGTCGTCGGCGAGGATCGCGATCTCGGTCGGCCCGGCCTCGGCGTCGATGCCGACGATGCCACGGAGCATGCGCTTGGCGGCGGTGACCCAGATGTTGCCCGGGCCGGTGATCATGTCGACCGGCTCGCAGCCCTCCTGGTCGCCATAGCCGAACATGGCGACCGCCTGCGCGCCACCGACCGCATAGACCTCGTCGACGCCGAGCAGCGCGCACGCCGCCAGGATGTTGACGTTGGGCAGGCCGGTGTCCTTCTGCGGCGGGCTGGTGACCGCGATCGACGGCACGCCCGCGACCTGCGCCGGCACCACATTCATGATCACGCTCGACGGGTACACGGCGAGACCGCCCGGCACATAGAGCCCCACCCGGCGGACCGGCACCCACCGCTGCGTGACGGTGCCGCTGGTGCTCAGCAGCGTCGTCACCTCGGTGCGCCGCTGGTCGCCGTGGACCTTGCGGGCCCGCTTGATCGACTCGAGCAGCGCGGCGCGCACGGCCGGGTCGAGCCCTGCCTCGGCCTTGGCGATCGCCTCGGCCGGCACCCGCAGGTCGGTCAGCTCCACCCCGTCGAGCCGGCGGGTGGCGTCACGGACCGCGCTCGCCCCATGCTCGTGGACCGCCTCGACGATCGGGCGCACCTGCTCGGTGGCGACGGAGACATCCAGGGCGGCACGGGGCAGCAGACGGCGCGGATCCGTGGTGGAGCCGCGCAGGTCGATCCGGTTCAGCACCCTTGGGAGTCTAGGCGGAACCACCGACAATTATTCGGTCGCGTCCCGCTGTGCGGGCTGTCGGGATTGCGCCCAGCGCCAGTTCAGCTCGGCCGCGTCCGGTGGCGGGCCGGGCAGCACGGACCGCAGGTCAGCGCCGTCCCGCCGCATCCCGTCCAGCAGCAGGGCCAGCTGGCGGCGGCGCAGCTCGGCGGTGCGGTCGCGGTCCGGCACGCGGATCGCCGCACACGCCTCCAGGATCAGCGTGACGTCCGCCACCACGACGTCCGGGCGCAGCCCGCCGTCCTCGTGCGCCCGCCGCACCAGGTCACCCGCGAGCGCACCCGCCCGCACGGCATCCGCGCGCATCTCGGGGGTCGAGGCGAACGTGCCGGCGAGGTGCACGGTGAGCGAGTGCACGTCCGCCTCGACGACCCCGCGCAGGAACCGCACCAGCGCCGCCCACCCGTCCGGCTCCTCGGCGGCCGCCTCCGCCTCCGCGACGAAGGTGCGCAGACCGTCGTGGCACAGCGTGCGGAGCAGGTCGTCCTTGCCCTTGTACCGCCGGTACAAGGCGCTGATCCCGACCCCGGCCCGCTCGGCGACGGCGGCGATCGGCGCCTTCGGGTCCTCCAGGAACACGTCGCGCGCCGCGGCGAGGATCACACCGTCGTTGCGGGCCGCCTGCACACGTCGGCCGGACAGGTTCGTCATGCCGCCACTGTACCGCCTGAGCGGAACGGACCGTTCCGGTCTGCCTCATTCGACGCTCATCTGTTTCGCAGTGGCCGTCATGGTGCGGCAAACGGGGTCCGCTCAGCTAGGCTTCGCCCGTGGAGGAAGCGAACGAACCCGAGCGGACCCTCCTGCCGCTGTTCCCTCTCGGCACCGTGCTGTTCCCGGGGCTGGTCCTGCCCCTGCACGTGTTCGAGCCCCGCTACCGCACGCTCGTCCAGCACCTCGCGGAGCTGCCCGCCGACCTCCCGCGCGAGTTCGGCGTGATCGCGATCCGCCGCGGCTGGGAAGTCGGCCGCGTCGAGGGGGAGGCCGGAGAGACCAACGACGCGTCGATCACCGCCGGCGAGGCCCTGTCGCTGTACGAGATCGGCTGCGCCGCCGAGATCCGCCAGCTGACCGAGCTCGCCGACGGCCGCTTCGACCTCATGACCGTCGGCCGCCGCCGTTTCCGCCTGCTCGGCCTCGCCCGCAACGACGCCCCGTACCTCACCGGCGAGATCGAATGGCTCCCCGAGCCGAAGGGCGAACCCGACCGCGAGGAAGAACTGGCGGCCGGCGTCCTCGCCGCGTTCCAGCAGTACCTGAAGGCGGTCCGCAGCGACGAGGACGGCGACGGCGAGCAATTGCCCGACGACCCCACGGTCCTGTCACACCTGGTCGCCGCCACGGCGTCGCTGACCCTGGAGGACCGGCAGTCACTGCTCGCCGAGCCCGACACGACCAGCCGCCTGAAAGCCGAACGCGCCCTCCTCCGCCGCGAGGCCGCCCTCCTCGGCCAGGTCCGCGCCGTCCCGGTCGCCCTGTCCGACCTGGCCGTCCCCTCCAGCCCGAACTGACCCCCGCACCCCCTGCGCCACCAGCCTCGCCCGGACACCGGACGAGGCCGGCGACAAGCCAGGCCGACGACAGGGCCGTTCCCGAGACCACGAACAGGGCCGCGCAGGGACGGGATGCGTCGGACCGTGGCCGGCGCCGCTCCGAGACCACGCACGGACGGGGACGAGTCCGCATGCCTCGGACCGTGGCCGGCGCCGATCCGAGACCACGCACGGACCGGGACGAGTCCGCCCCCGAAGCGGTGCCCAGCACAAGGCCAGGGACAGGATCAGGCCGGACCCGCGCCCGCGACACGGGATGATGACGGGGATGAGCCGGACCTGAGGCGGTGCCGCTCCCGATGATGGGACTGAGCGCAAGGACGAGGACAGGGCTCGGGCCGCACCCGAAGATGAACGCCGGCATGGGCCAGGCCCGGCGGGAGAGGCCGCTCCTGCAACCGCGGACGGGGACGAAGGCCGCGCCCGAAACAGGGCCGATCCCGGGACCGCGGACGGGGACAAAGGCCGCGCCCGAAACGGGGCCGATCCAGGGACTGCGGGCAGAGGCCAAGCCGCGACCGAGACCGAAGCGGGGACGCGCCGAGGCCACGACCTAGACCGAGGACCAGGGCGTTTCTGAGACCGAGGACCAGGGCGCGCCCGAGACCAGCGTCGCGACGGCACCGAGACCGCGACTGAGGACGGGCGACCACGAACGGGCGCGACCCGAAGACGGGGAAGTGGCTCGACGTCGGGGTTGAGCTCTCGGGGCTGGGGGTGCGGACAGGGCGACTGGGTCGGGTCGGGTGCGGATCAGATCGGGTCGGGTCGGGTCGGGTGCGGATCAGGTCGGATCAGGTCGGGTCAGGTCGGTGCGGATCAGGTCGAGTCGGGGTGCGGGTGCGGATCAGGTCGGGTCGGGTGCGGGTGGGGTCGAGGCGCCAGACGCGGCGTCGTGCTGGCCTGCGGGGGACGGGGCGACCGCACCGGGCGGCCCAGAGGCAGGCTTGCGGAGGTCGGGGCGGCCCGGTGCTGGATCGTCGTGTGGCTGATGACCGCCGGCGGTCCCGGCGCCGGACTGGGTGCCGGTGGGCGGGGCGGGCCACGGTGGAGGGCTCGCTGGAGACTCGCCCCCGGTGGTGGGTTGACTGAAGGAGGCGTCGGTCTGGGGGCCGCCGTGGCCGGGATGCGGATAGCCGGGGTGCTCGGGGGCCTCTGGGGCGGGCCAGGGCTGGGCGGGCTGGCCGGGCTGAGCGAGGCCGGGCTGAGCGAGGCCGGGCTGAGCGAGGCCGGGCTGAGCGGCGGGCCCGGGGTAGACGGGGCCGGGCCGGGCAGGGTCGAGTGAGCCGAACACGGGATGGGCGGGGCCGGCGTAGGGGCCCGCGTTGTCCGGGTGGCCGGCGTAGGGACCGTCCGGGTGACCGGCGTAGGGGCCGCCGCCGTCCGGGTAGCCGGCGTAGTACGGGTCGCCGGTGGGCACGTCCGGGTCAGGGTCGTGGGTCAGGGTCGGCGACGTGTGGAAGCCCGCGAGGCACGTGTACACCACGGCGGCCACGAGGGCCTGGATGAGCAGGGAGCCGCGGACCCACGGGACGAAGCCGTGCCACAGGCTGGCCTCGCCGGCGCGGACCTTGGCGGGGCGGAAGATGTGGGTGTCGACGGGGGCGTGCTCGGCCAGGTCGAGGTAGTGCGCGTAGCCGATCTTGTTGCCGAGCCACGCGGCCAGGGCGGCCGCCGCGGCCGAGCCGACGACGAGGCCGGCAAGGATGAACGGGCCCCGGTAGCGGCGCAGGATCATCCAGGCGGCGACCGCGACCAGGATCCCGGCCGCCGCGCCGAGGATCATGAACCAGCCGTCGTCGGCGAAGTAGCCTTCGGGCTCACCCTCGATGGGATAGGGGCCATACGGCGTCTGGACCAGCTCCACCTTCGGCGCGATCCACGACCACAGCAGGCCGACGGGGGCGCCGAGCGCGACCACCACGGCGGCGACGATCAGGCCGAACAGGGCCTCCAGCCCGAGTGACCGGCGCCGCGGCGGGGACGGCTTGGGAAGCTCCGGCTGGTCGATCGGCTCGATCGGGGCGATGCTCACCATCCCATCCTGCCAGGCCCGGCGCCGGCGCCCCGACCCGTGCCGCCGCCCGCGGGCACACCGCCCGCCGGACCACCGCCGGGCGGCACACCACCGGCCGAACCACCGCCGGCAGGCACGCCACCGGCCGAACCACCGCCGGCAGGCACGCCACCGGCCGAACCACCACCTGCAGGCACACCGCCGCCGGGCACCGCGGCGGGCCCCAGCAGCGACGTGAGCTCCCGGAGCAGCTCGGCGGTGACCGCGACCCGCTGCGGCCCGATCGAGATGAGGGTGCGCCTCGGGCCGTCGACCAGGTCGACCTGCACCTCGGTGGGGCCGGGATGCCGGCCGACGACCTCCCGCAGCCGCTCGACGAGCGGCGTGGTGCACCGGTCCGGCGGCAGGGAGAGCACCAGCGGCCCGTCGGCGGGAGCGGCCGGGGCGGTCAGATCGGGGACGGACAGGTCGCCGGCCATCAGGCGGGGCGCCTCCTCGCGGCGGTCGACGCGGCCCTTCACCGACACCACCGCGTCCTCGGCGATGTACTGCCCGATCAGCTCATACGTGTTGGGGAAGAACATCACCTCGACGGCGCCGTCCAGGTCCTCCAACGTCGCCGACGCCCACGGGCGGCCCTGGCGGGTGACGCGGCGCTGCACGCCGGAGAGGATGCCCGCGAGGATCACGGGCGTGCCGTCGGGCACGGTCTCCTCGTCGGCGAGGGCGGCCACGGAACGGTCGGCGCAGCGGCGCAGCACCTCCTCCAGCCCGCGCAGCGGGTGGTCGGAGACGTAGAGGCCGAGCATCTCGCGCTCGAAGGCGAGCCGCTCCGCCTTGTCCCACTCGATGGCGGGGACGGGTGGCGACGCGACGAGGGCCGCGGAGCCGAACAGGTCGAACTGGCCGATGGCCTCGTTGCGCTTGGTGATCATGACGGACTCGACGGCGTCGGCGTGGACGGCGATCAGGCCGCGCCGGGTGTGGCCGAGGGAGTCGAAGGCGCCGGCCTTGATGAGCGACTCGATCGTCTTCTTGTTGCACACGACCTGGTCGACCTTGGCGAGGAAGTCGTAGAAGTCGGTGTACGGCCGGGCGCGCACGATCGCCGCGACGACCGCCGGCCCGACGTTGCGCACGGCGCTGAGGCCGAAGCGGATGTCGGCACCGACGGCGGAGAAGCGGCCCTGCGAGGCGTTGACGTCGGGTGGCAGGACGCGGATGCCCATCCGGCGGCACTCGGCGAGGTAGAAGGCGGAGCGGTCCTTGTCGCCGCCGATCGAGGTGAGCAGCCCGCTCATGTACTCGGCGGGATAGTTGGCCTTCAGGTATGCGGTCCAGTAGGCGACGAGCCCGTAGGCGGCGCTGTGCGCCTTGTTGAACGCGTAGTCGGAGAAGGGCACGAGCAGGTCCCACAGGGTGCGGATCGCGTCGTCGGAATAGCCGCGCTCGCGCATGCCGGCGGAGAACGGCGCGAACTCGCGGTCGAGGATCTCCTTCTTCTTCTTGCCCATGGCGCGGCGCAGCAGGTCCGCGGCGCCGAGGGAGTAGCCGGCGACGCGCTGCGCGATCGCCATGACCTGCTCCTGGTAGACGATCAGGCCGTAGGTGTCGCCGAGGATGTCCGCGAGGGGCTCGGCCAGCTCGGGGTGGATCGGGGTGACGGGGCGGCGCCCGTTCTTGCGGTCGGCGTATTCGTTGTGCGCGTTGGCGCCCATCGGGCCGGGCCGGTAGAGCGCGCCGACGGCGGAGATGTCGGCGAACGCGTCGGGCGCCATGGAGCGCAGCAGGGCGCGGACGGGTCCGCCGTCGAACTGGAAGACGCCGATCGTGTCGCCGCGGGACAGCAGCTCGTAGGTCGCCTTGTCGTCGAGCGGCACGCTCTCCACGGCGAGGTCGACGCCCCGGTTCTGCCGGATCGCGTCGAGGGCGTCGTCGAGGATGGTGAGGTTGCGCAGGCCGAGGAGGTCCATCTTGAGCAGGCCGATGTCCTCGCACGCGCCCATGTCCCACTGGGTGATGATCGCGCCGTCCTGCTCGCGGCGGTGGACGGGCAGCACGTCGAGCAGCGGCTCGCGGGACAGGATGACGCCGGCGGCGTGCACGCCCCATTGCCGCTTGAGCCCTTCGAGGCCGCGGGCGGTGTCCACGACGGTGCGGACCTCCTGCTCGCCCTCGTAGAGCCGGCGCAGCTCGGCGGCCTCCTGGTAGCGCGGGTGAGCCGGGTCGAAGGCGCCGCTGAGCGGCATGTCGCGGCCGAGCACCGGCGGCGGGACGACCTTCGTGATCCGCTCGCCGACGGAGAACGGCAGGCCGAGGACCCGGGCCGAGTCCTTGATCGCGGCCTTCGCCTTGATCGTGCCGAACGTGATGATCTGGGAGACGCGGTCGTCGCCATAGCGCTCGGTGGCGTAGCGGATGACCTCGCCGCGGCGGCGCTCGTCGAAGTCCATGTCGATGTCGGGCATGCTGACCCGCTCGGGGTTGAGGAACCGCTCGAAGAGCAGCCCGTGTTCGAGGGGGTCGAGCTGGGTGATGCCGAGCGCATACGCGATGAGGGCGCCGGCGGCGGAGCCGCGGCCGGGACCCACCCGGATGCCCTCGCGTCGGGCGTGGGCGACGAGGTCGGCGACGACGAGGAAGTAGCCCGGGTAGCCCATGCTGCTGATCACGGACAGCTCATAGTCGGCCTGGCGGGCGTGGTCGGCCGGGATCCCCGCCGGGAAGCGCCGGGCCAGGCCGCGCAGCACCTCGGCCCGCAGCCACGAGTCCTCGGTCTCGCCCTCCGGCACCGGGAACCGCGGCATGAGGTCGCGGTGCTCGAACACCGGCGCGTAGGAACCGACGCGCTCCGCGACGGCGAGGGTGGCGTCGCAGGCACCGGGCACCTCGGCGTCCCACAGGGCGCGCATCTCCGCGGCGGACTTGAGGTAGAAGTCGCGGGCGTCGAACTTGAACCGCTTCGGGTCGGCGAGGGTCGTCGCGGACTGCACGCACAGCAGCACCTCGTGGGCGTCGGCGTCGCCGGGGTGCGTGTAGTGCAGGTCGTTGGTGGCGACCGGGGTCAGGCCGAGCCGCTTGCCGAGCCGCAGCAGGTCCTTCCGGACGCGGGTCTCGATGCCGAGGCCGTGGTCCATCAGCTCGAGATACAGGTTGCCGGGGCCGAAGATGTCGCGCAGCTCGGCGGCGGCGGCGCAGGCCCGCTCGAAGTCGCCGATGCGCAGCAGCGTCTGCACCTCGCCGGAGGGGCAGCCGGTGGTGGCGATCACCCCGCGCGAATACTCGGCCAGCAGCTCACGGTCGGCGCGCGGCTTGTAGAAGTAGCCTTCGATGCTGGACCGCGACGACAGCCTGAACAGGTTGCGCAGCCCGGTCTCGTCGGCGGCGAGCATGGTCAGGTGCGTGTACGCGCCGCCGCCGGAGACGTCGTCCTCGCCGCCGGCCGCCCAGCGGACCCGGGTGCGGTCGCCCCGGTGGGTGCCGGGGGTCAGATACGCCTCGATGCCGAGGATCGGCTTGATCCCGGCGGCGACGGCCTGCCGGTGGAAGTCGTAGGCACCGAACATGTTGCCGTGGTCGGTCATGGCGAGCGCGGGCTGGCCGAGCCGGGCCGCCTCGGAGAACAGGGACCCGAGCCGGGCGGCCCCGTCCAGCATCGAATACTCGGTGTGCACGTGCAGATGTACGAACGACTCCCCCACGTCGCAGAACCTATCCCCGGGGTACGACACTTTGCGAGACTCGCAGCATGATCGACCGTGACCGTCTGGGCGCACTGTTGCGCCGCGAGCGAGCCGCCTTCGCCGACCGTAACCCACGCTCCGCCGAGGAGTACGCGAACGCCGGGAACCTGTTCGGCCGCGTCCCGATGACCTGGATGAACAAGAACGCCGCCGGTTTCCCGCTCTACCTGGCCACGGCCCGGGGCGCGACGCTCACCGACGTCGACGGTCACGAGTACACCGACTTCTGCCTCGGCGACACGGCCGCCATGGCGGGGCACGCGCCGGAGGCGACCCGGAAGGCGGCGCAGGAGCAGTTCGCGAACGGCGCCTGCGCCATGCTCCCCACCCCGGACGCGGCCTGGGTGGGCAAGGAGCTCACCAGGCGGTTCGGCGTCACCGAGTGGAGCTTCGCGCTCACCGCCACCGACGCCAACCGCTGGGCCATCCGCCTGCTGCGCGCCGTCACCGGACGGCCGAAGATCCTCTTCAACAGCTACTGCTACCACGGGTCGGTCGACGAGTCGCTGATCGTGACCAGCGACCAGGGCCCGCGCAGCCGCGAGGGCAACGTCGGTGCCCCCTGCGACGTCACCAGCACCAGCCGGGTCGCGGAGTACAACGACCTCGAAGGCCTCGAGCGCGAGCTCGCGCACGGCGACGTCGCCGCGGTCGTCATGGAGCCGGCCCTGACCAACATCGGCATCGTGCTGCCGGAGCCGGGCTACCTCCAAGGCGTGCGGGAGCTGACGCGGAAGTACGGCACGTACCTGGTCAACGACGAGACCCACACGTTCTCCGCCGGCCCGGGCGGCGCCACGGGACGCTGGGGGCTGGAGCCGGACGTGGTCACGATCGGCAAGGCGATCGGCGGCGGCATCCCGGCGGCCGCCTACGGGCTCTCCACCGAGATCGCGCGGCACATCGGTCAGCGGACGGACCTCGACCTCATCGACATGGGCGGCGTCGGCGGCACCCTCGCCGGCAACGCGCTGTCCATCGCCGCGACCAGGGCGACCCTGGAGCACGTGCTGACCGACGAGGCGTTCACCGGGATGGAGCGCCTCGCGGAGCGGTTCGAGGCCGGCACGAAGCAGGTCATCGACGCGCACGGCCTGCCGTGGTCGGTGAGCCGGCTCGGCGCCCGCGTCGAGTACCGCTTCGCGAACCCGGCCCCGCGCAACGGCACCGACAGCGCGAAAGCCGCGGACGCGGACCTCGAGGACTACCTGCACGTGTACCTGGCGAACCGGGGCATCCTGCTCACGCCGTTCCACAACATGGCGCTCATGTCACCGGCCACCACGCAACAGCAGGTGGATCAGCACGCCGTCGTGTTCGGCGCGGCGATCGAGGAACTTCAGCGCGCGTAGGGGTCCATCATCACGGCGGTCGCCCGCAGCCACGCGCGCTTCGTCGCCGGCGCCAGCATCGTGTACTCGATGTTGGAGCCGCTCTCGAGCGCCGGGTCGTACGGCACGACGACGACGGCTCTGGTCCGGGAGCGGAAGTGCCCGGCCAGGTCGTCGATGAGCGGCGTCGGGTTGGGCGTCGGGCAGGACAGCAGGGTCACCGCGTTGGCGACCAGCTCGTCCATGCCGGCCTCGTCGAGCAGGTCGAGCATCCAGTCGGCGGTGAACGCCGCGTCCTCCCGCGGGACGCTGGTCACGACCAGCTGGTCCGCGGTCTGCAGGACGGTCTGCCAGTTGGGGCTCTCCACGTTGTTGCCGGTGTCGACGCAGATCACGTCGTGGGTGCGGCGCAGCAGCTCCAGGACGCGGCGCACCGTGTGCGGGTCGAGCCGCTGCGCGAAGCGCGGGTTCTCCTCGCCGGCGAGGACGTCGTACGAGCCGTCCGAGGCGTGCCGCAGGTAGTCGTCGAGCTGGTCGTACAGGTCGTAGCCGGAGGCGTTCTCCACCCGGACGAGGTCGGCGATGAGGTGCCGGATGGTGCGGGCGTGCCGGGCGCTGCCGGCGCGCAGTCCGAGGGTGCCGCGCAGCTCGTTGTCGTCCCAGGCGATGACGCCCTTGCCGCGCACGCTGCCGATGGTGGCGGCGGTCAGCACGGTCGCGGTGGTCTTGTGGACCCCGCCCTTCGGGTTGGCGAAGGCGAGGACCTTGGGGGTCGGGATCTCCTGGCGCAGGACCTGCACCATCTGCTCGGTCGGGTCCGCCGGGCGGGCTTGATACTCCACCTGAGGACCTCGACGACTCTCATAGGGGTCGACGACCCGACGCTGCGACGGAGCGTCGGCGAGGGGGCGCGTGCCGTTGGGATGCATTGGCTCGTCATCGTAGGGCCGCGCGGGCGGATATGGGGCGCTGGGGCGCTCGAACCTTCCGTCGTAATCCAGATCACCCGGGCTTGACCGGCCGAGCAGGGCCCGGTCCAGCAGCGAGCGCCAACGGGCGGGCGGCTCCGACGACCTGTCCCACCTGGCATCGGCCCGCTCTGCCACGCTGGCCCTCCCTCCGCACCGCAGCGTCCACCCGTACCCCAGGCTACGGACCGAACACTATTCGGACCACACCTGCGGGAGCATCCCCTGCATCAACTGCACGACAGGCCGAAGGGATATCGCCTCAGGACGGACCGGCCGACGCGACAGGCCCCGCGACCTGTGCCTGCTCGGGCAGCGGCGGCAGGAACACCGTCCGGTCGAGGCGGCGCAGGTCGGTGATCGGATCGACGGCGCGGGTCTCCGGGCGGGCCGCGACGGCCCGTAGCCCGGCCGGCGCGGCGTAGATCACCGCGGCGTAGACGCACGAGCAGTGCTCCCGGTACGCGGTCGCCTCCTTGTCGGCGATGATCGCCCCGTCGAGGTACACGGCACGGACGTCGCCGGGCTGGTTGGCGGCCTTGTCGAGCAGCTGCCGGTAGTGCGCGGCCTCCTCGGTCTTGCGGGCGGCGGTCGCGTCCATCGCCTTCACCACGTCGGAGGGCACCTCGTAGGCGCCGAGGCGGACCAGCTCCGTCTGCTCGCCCGGCAGCGGCACCCGCGCGAAGACACTCGACAGGGCGACACCCGACAGCACCGGGGTCAGCCGGTCGGGGCCGAGGTACGCGGTGAACGACACCAGCGCGTACACGGACTGTTCACCCGTGAGTGCGGCCAGCTCGTCGGCGGAGCTCCGCACGTACACCGGGATCGAGCCGCCCTCGTCGACGCCGACGCGCAGCACGTCCCCCAGGGAGGGGTCGCTGCGCTGGTGCCGCTGCGCGCCGTGGACGACCAGCAGGGTCGCCGTGACCGCGACCAGCGCGACCACGGCGGTGAAGACGCGCAGGCGGACGGCGCCCCGGAACAGCCGGGCGAGGACGTTGCCGGCGGCGGGGAGCAGCCGCTGGTCGAGCCGCTGGAAGAAGTTCATCGCGGGTCGAGCGTCGCACAGGCAAGTTGCACGCCTCTTGACAGGGTGACCAGTGAAGACTATCTATCAGGAAGGTTTCCTAATAGAAAGGTGCCTTCGTGAGAGCTCCCGCCATCGCGACCGCCGTCGCCGCCCTCGGTGCCGCCGTCGCGTTCATGGTCGCCGCCCCCGCCCAGGCGGCCGCCACGCTCCCCGCCCACGTGTTCGCCCCGTACTTCGAGGCGTACAACGGCGACAGCCTCAACGGGCTGTCCCAGCAGTCCGGGGTCAAGCACCTGACCCTGGCCTTCGTCCAGACCGCGACCCGCGGCTCGTGCACCGTCTACTTCAACGGCGACACGTCCATGCCGATCGCGAACTCGACGTTCGGCGCCGACATCGCCGCGATCCGCGCCCGCGGCGGCGACGTCATCCCCAGCTTCGGCGGCTACGCGGCCGACAACGGCGGCACCGAGATCGCCGACAGCTGCACCGACGTCAACCAGATCGCCGCCCAGTTCCAGAAGGTGATCACCACGTACGACGTGACCCGCATCGACCTGGACATCGAGGACAACTCGCTGACCAACACCGCGGGCATCGACCGGCGCAACAAGGCGATCAAGCTCACCGAGGACTGGGCCGCCGCCAACGGCCGGACCGTGCAGTTCCAGTACACGCTGCCGACCACCACGACCGGGCTCGCCCCCAGCGGCCTCGCCGTGCTGCGCAACGCGGTCACCAACAACGCCCGGATCGACTACGTCAACCAGATGACGTTCGACTACTACGACAACCAGCCGCACCAGATGGCCCAGGACACGATCACCGCGTCCAACGGGCTGCACACGCAGCTCGGGCAGCTGTGGCCGGCCAAGACGGCGGCGCAGCGGTGGGCCATGATCGGCGTCACCGAGATGATCGGCGTCGACGACTTCGGCCCCGCCGAGACGTTCACCCTCGCCGACGCCCGTACCGTGCTCAACTGGGCCAACCAGCAGGGCATCGCGGCGCTGTCGTTCTGGGCGCTGCAACGCGACAACGGCGGCTGCCCCGGCGGCGCGGCGGCCGACAACTGCTCCGGCATCCAGCAGCAGACCTGGGAGTTCTCCCACATCTTCAACCCGTTCACCAGCGGCGGCAGCGGCCCCGGCTCGCCCAGCCCGTCGGTGTCGAAGAGCCCGAGCACCAGCCCCAGCACGAGCCCGAGCCCGAGCCCGAGCACCCCGCCCGGCAGCGGCATCGTCAACGGCGGCTTCGAGACCGGCGCCCTGAGCCCGTGGACGTGCGCGCTCGGCAGCGTCGTCACCACCCCCGTGCACGGCGGCACGAAGGCGCTCAAGGCGGCCGCGTCCAGCTCGGACACCGCGCAGTGCTCGCAGACCGTCGGTGTGTCTGCGAACCGCACGTACACGCTGAGCGCCTGGGTGCAGGGCAACTACGCGTTCCTCGGCGCCACCACCGGCACCGGCGACGTGAGCACCTGGACGCCGGGCGGATCGACCTGGACGAAGCTCACCGTCACGGTCAACACGGGCAGCTCCACCTCGATCAAGGTGTGGGTGCACGGTTGGTACGGCACGGGCGCGATCTACGTCGACGACGTCACCCTCGTGTAGCGCTGGGTCGCGCTTCCGCTTCGTGAAGACGCCTGACCGCCGTGCGCGCCACGGCGGTCAGGCCGCGAGGACCTCCAGGGCCTTGGTGAGGTCCGGCGGGTAGTCGCTGACGAACGACACGTACTCGCCCTCACGCGGGTGGATGAAGCCCAGCTCCCGGGCGTGCAGCCACTGCCGCGCCAGCCCCAGCCGGGCCGACAGCGTCGGATCAGCGCCGTACGTGGTGTCACCGACGCACGGGTGCCGCAGCGCGGAGAAGTGCACCCGGATCTGATGGGTGCGCCCCGTCTCCAGTTTGACGTCGAGCAGGCTCGCCGACGGGAACGCCTCGATCGTGTCGTAGTGCGTGATGCTCGGCCGGCCGCCGGAGACGACCGCGAACTTGTAGTCGTGGCCGGGGTGCCGGTCGATCGGGGCGTCGATGGTGCCGCGCAGCGGGTCCGGGTGGCCCTGGACGACCGTGTGGTACCGCTTCTCGACCTCGCGGTCCTTGAACGCCCGCTTCAGGATGCTGTAGGCCATCTCGCTCTTCGCGACGACCATGAGCCCGGTGGTGCCGACGTCGAGGCGGTGCACGACCCCCTGGCGCTCGGCGGCGCCGCTGGTCGCGATCGTCAGCCCCATCGCGGCGAGCCCGCCGATGACCGTCGGACCCGTCCAGCCGGGGCTCGGGTGCGCGGCGACACCGACCGGCTTGTCGACCACGACGATGTCGTCGTCGCTGTACACGATGCGCAGGCCGTCGACGGGAATGGCCTCGACCGCGACCTCCGACGGCGGCGCGGGCAGGGTCACCTCGAGCCAGGCGCCGCCGGTGACCTTGTCGGACTTCGCGCGGATCTGCCCGTCGACGGCGACGTCACCCGCCTCGACCAGCGCCGCCGCCACGGTACGGCTGAACCCGAACAACCTCGTCAGCGCCTGATCCAGCCGGCTGCCGTCGAGACCGTCGGGAACCGGCATCGACCGGGTCTCACGCATCGTCGGTGGCCTTGTCCCGGTCCGGACCCGGTCCCCCGCTCGGCTGTGCGAGCGGTTCCGAGCCGGCCTGCTCATCCTTCGCCTCGTCCTTCGCGCTGGTGCCGTCGCGGCGCCGGCCCGTGAACTCCAGCAGGATCGCGAGGGCCACGCCGACCGTCAGCGCCGAGTCGGCGATGTTGAACACCGGGAAGTGCCCCGCGTGGTCGTCGAGGAAGCTGAACATGTCCACGACGTGCCCGTGGAACGGCTTCGGCGCCCGGAAGATCCGGTCGCCGAGATTGCCGGCGGCGCCGCCGAGCACCAGGCCCAGGGCAACCGCCCACGGCACCGACACGGTCGAGCGGAGCATGACGAGCAGCCAGGCGATCACCGCCGAGGCGATGATCGGGAAGACCCACGTCAGGTCGCTGAACATACTGAATGCCGCGCCGCTGTTGCGGGCGTAGATCACGTAGATCAGGCCGCCGAGCAGCTTCACCGGCTCGCCGTGCGCGATGACGGAGGTGGTCCACTCCTTCACCGCGAGGTCGATGCCGATCACCACGACCGCGACAGCGCCGAACAGGCTCCAGGCCTTTCGCCGGCTGCCGCGGGGGGTGGTCGTGGTGGTGTCGTCCTGGGTGGTCAGCGTCGCTCCTCCAACTGCTTGCAGGTGACGCAGAGCGTAGCCGACGGGAACGCCGCCAGCCGCTCGACCGGGATCGCGTTGCCGCACTTCTCACACCAGCCGTAGCCGCCCTCGTCGAGCCGCTCCAGCGCCCGCTCGACCTGGTTGACCCGCTCGAGGATGTTGTTGGCGAGGGTGATCTCCTGCTCGCGCTCGAACGTCTTGGTGCCGGTGTCGGCCTGGTCGTCGCCCGCCGAGTCCGTGAGCCGGTGCTGCTGCAGCTCGGCGATCTCGGCCAGGGTCTGGTCGTGCTCCGCCTTGAGCTCGTCGCGCCGCTCGATCAGCGCGACGCGGATCTTCTCCGTCTCCGCGGCGGTGCGCGTGCCACGGGCCTTGGCTGCGGTGGTCTTCGGTTCGGCGGTCTTGGCCATCGTGGCTCCCTTGGCCGCACGAGCGGCGATCGGCGACGTGTTGGATGTGGTGCCTGAGCCGCCCGCGTCGTCCGCAAGCCCCCCAGTGTTGCCGCGCTTGCTCTGCGCCGACGTGGTGCTGTTCCCCCGAGCCGCCGCTTGCCGAGTGCCGCGTTTCTGTGCTGTTGTCACAGTGGTCACACGCGTCACATCAGCGGCGTCATGCTGCCCGGCGGTGCTCGCGGACGTGCCTTTCGGCACGCCACCCGCTCGCTCGGCCATGGCTTCCCCCAGATGCAAAACGGGCGCGCGACGCGCCGTCGCGCACTCCAGTGGCTGGCAAGAATACGGAATGTACACGCGTCCGACAAACATGCCACACGCATTCCGACCAATTGGATCAGTTATTGGCGCCGATCCTCGCCATGTTCGGCAAACCAGCGCGCAAGTCTTCCTCGCCTGCTCACCGCTCGCAGCCTGCGCTCCGCCGCGTCACGCACCTGCTCGGTGGCGACGATCAGCAGACTGTCGCGGGTCTTGAGGCGGGTCTGCGATTCCGGCACGAACGCGCCGCCGTCGCGAAGCACCAGCGTCACGACCGCACCGACAGGCAATCGTAGCTCGTCCACGTGCACGCCGTTGAGCTTCGAGCCGACCGGCACCTCAAGCTGCAACAGGTCAGCGCCCATCCGCTCCAGCGGCGCCGACTCCACCTGCAGGTCGGTCGTCTCGCCGGGCGCCGCCACGCCCAGCCGCTTCGCGACCGGTGGCAGCGTCACCCCCTGCACCGCCGTGTAGACCACGACCAGCACGAACACGACGTTGAACAGCGTCTGCGCGCCCGGCAGACCGGCCGACAGCGGGATGGTGGCGAGCACGACCGGGACCGCGCCACGCAGCCCCGCCCACGACAGGAACGCCTGGTCGCGCCAGCCGTACCGGAACGGGGTGACGCTGACCAGCACCGACAGCGGCCGCGCGAGCAGAATCAGCACCAGGCCGACGACCAGCGCCGGCAGCACCGCGGCGCCGAGCTCGCTGGGCGAGGCGAGCAGGCCGAGCAGCACGAACAGCCCGATCTGGGCGAGCCACGCCAACCCGTCCGCGAAGCCGAGCATGGCCCTGCGGTGCGGCAGCCTGGAGTTGCCGAGCACGACGCCGGTCACGTACACCGCCAGGAAGCCCGACGCGTGCGCGACGGAGCCGACCGCGTACGCCAGCACGGTCAGGCCGACCGCGGCCAGGGGGTACAGGCCGGCGGACGGCAGCGCGGCACGCCGCAGCGCCCAGGCCCCGCCCAACCCGACGACGAGCCCGATGACGGCGCCCGCGAGCAGCTCGTAGCCGACCAGGCCCAGCTGCTCCCACCACGGGCCGGTGACCCCCTCCGGCAGCGACAGCAGCACGACCAGGATCACCACCGGCGCGTCGTTGATGCCGGACTCGGCCTCCAGAATCGCGGCGAGCCGCGGCCGGACCGGCATCCTGCGCAGCGTGGAGAAGACGGCCGCGGCGTCCGTGGAGGACAGCACCGCCCCGTACAGGAGCGACTGCTGCCAACCGGCGCCGAGGGCGAAGTGCGTGATCACGCCGACCACCGCCACACTCACCGCGACGCCCACCGTCGACAGCACCACGGCCGGCCCCAGCACCGGACGCAGCGTCGACCAGCGGGCCGTCAGACCGCCCTCCGCGATGATCACCACGAGCGCGCAGATGCCGAGGGTACGGGTGAGCTCCGCGTTCTCGAAGTTGATCCCGAGCCCCGCCTCGCCGATCACGACACCCAGCAGCAGGTACACCAGAAGGCTGGGCAGGCCGAGCCGCACCGACAGACGCACCGCACCCACGCACACCAGCAGCACCGCCGCGCCGATGAGCAGCGCCAGGTTGAACTCGTGGCTCAATGCGAGGGGTCCATCAGCGCGGCCAGCCGTGCGGCGTGCCCCTCCGGCAACGTCTCGGGCAGCTCCACGAGCTTGTCCCGGCTGGCGGCGCCCGCCTTCAACCGCAGCGCCGACGGCCGCAGCCCCAGCGCGCCGGCGAGGGCCTTCAGCGCGGCCTCGGTGGCCTGCCCGTCAACGGGGCGGGCGCCGACCGCGACGATCAGCGCCGGGCCGTACGGTCCGGCGTGACTCCCGCCGACCGCGGTGCGCGAGGCACCCGGCTTGACACGGATCGCGATGGTGGGCATGCCCTATTGTGAAGGTTCACCCGTTCGTGGGCGATCGACCAGACCGGTGGATCATCACCCGGACCGGTCACCTCCCACCACCTGACACCCGCAGCTACCTTGTCGCCACTGAGGGTAGTAACGCCGAGATCAATTTCTTCCGATACGTTACGGTGTAGGACAAGGCCGCCGTCACCGCCGAGGTCCCCGACGTGCCCCGCGAACGACGCCCGTGCCGGGTCCGTCGCCCCTTGCAGGACGGCCAGGCCGGCCACGGACGCCTCGCCCGGGCCCGCACGGCCGCCCGCGCGTAAGCACCCGGTCGCGGCGCCGACCAGGCCGGCCCAGCCGGGGCGAGCAGGCCGACCCACGGACGCCTCGCCCGAGGTCGTCTACGCGTCAGCGCCCGGACGCCCAGGCCCGAGCCTCCAGGTCGGGGTTGTTCAGCCCGGAGCGACCAGGGCGGGGTTGTTCAGCCGGAGCTACCAGGCCGGGGTTGTCCAGGCCCGAGCGACCAGGCCGGAGCTACCAGGCCAGGGTGGTCCTGGCCCGAGCGACCAGGCCGGGGTTGTCCAGGCCAGGGCGGTCCTGGACAGCCAAGCCGGGACGACCAGGCCGGCCTACGGACGCCTCTCCCGCAGGTGCTTTGCGTGGTCGCCTGCGTGGAAGCGCCTGGCCGGGGACGACCAGGCTGCCCTGTCAAGACGACCAGGCTGGCCTGCGGACGTCTCGCCCGGAGTCGTCCCGCGCCGCCCCGCCGTCACCCCCGTGGTCGCCGAGCTCCCGCCGCGCGGAAACGCCCAGCCCGGCGCATCTGGATCTCGTCCGGCGGTGGGCGTGATCCGCCCCTCCGGGTACCCGAGCACATGCCGGGCCGGTCGACGACGGCCGGCCGGCCGGTGAGCGTGTCCAGAGCCGGGAGCCGGTGAGCGTGTCCTGCCGGGGTCCGACGGCCGGAAGCCCCGCCGGATCCGACGGCCGGAAGCCCCGCCGGGTCCGATGGCCGGAGGCCCCGCCGGGTCCGACGGCCGGAAGCGTCCAGGCGAAGGCCCTCCTGGAGGCGGCCCACCTCAAGATCCAGCAGGAGATCGAGGCCGCCCGCAAGCAGGCGGCTCCGATTCCGTGGCGGGCCCAGATGCAGCGGACGTCCGCCTGGGTCTGCGCGGGACAAAAGTGTGCCGGCCCGGGCCGCGGCGTGCGGCGAAGGAACGAGGCCGGGCAGGTCAGAGGTCAGGCGCGGCCGCGGTCCGGCGGCCGGGAGCGCCCAGCCTGGTCCGGCGTCCGCGGCAGGTCCGGTGGAGTGAACGCCTGAGCCCGAGCCGGACGGATGTCCGTCCGGCTCGGGCCGCGGCGTGCGCCGAAGAAGGGCGAAAGGTCAGGCGCGGCCGGCGAGGACGGCGTCGTTGGGTTCGCAGACGCTGCAGGGGGTGAAGCCGAGCTCGACGGCCTCGCTGATCGGCAGTGGCTCGCTCTCCCGGCCGAGCAGGTGCACGCAGCCGCGCACGTGGTAGCGGGGGCGGCCGTCGATGACCAGGACCTCGTCCTGCATCGTCGCGACGCGGGCCATGTCGGCGGGCGACGACGGCTGGATCGGGGGCTCGTCCTCCGGGTCCTCGTCGTCGTACTCCTCGCCGTCGACGGACCATTCGCCGTCCGCGGAGGCCGGGTAGTCGTCGTACGGCTGCTGCGGCACGACCGGCTCGTCGCGGACGGGTGGCGTGATCGCGGTCTCGTCCACGGGCGGCAGGTTGGCGTCGGTCCGCCCGCTGTCCGCGAGCCGGGCGGGGCCGCCAGAGCCGGAGCCTGAGCCAGCACCAGAACCGGAACCGGCGCCGCGCCCGTACGTGGTGCCGCCGGTGGACCGGGCGCCGGCGCCGACGGGCTGGCGGGCCTCGCGGGCGCTGTCAGCGTCCAGGCGGGACTCGAACGGGTCGTAACGCTCGTCGTTGGGCACCTGCCGGCCGGTGCGCACGGTGCGGGACGAGCGGGCGGCGGCGGCCTGGCGGCCACCGACGATGAGGGCGACCGCCGCGAGGAGGCTCGCCCCGATCGACGCCACCAGCAGGGCGTCAGCGCCTTGCAGCAGGCCCACCACGAGCAGGCCCACGGCCACGACGATCAGCAGCAGACTTCCGACGATCACGGCCTACCCCTCCGCAAGCTGAGCCCGGCAGATGCTGCGCAACGGTCCCGGGCGAGTGTCTCTCAGCCCGTACAACGAACGAGACCCCGGATAGCGACCGGCGCCCCAGCCGAATTTCGACTGGGGCGCCGCGTGTCGCATTGACCGGCGTGTCAGTGCTCTGTGCTGGTCACCCTAACGAGCCGCCGAGGTTGCCGAACTGAAAGCGGAGGGACTAGCGTCCCGCGCCCTCGTAGCCACCCGAGAGGCCCGCCGCGGCGAGACCGGTGCCACCGGTCGCGGCACGGGGCGCGGCCTCGTTGCGGGCGGCCATCTCGGCCTCGAGGCTCTGCTCGCGGCCGGTGAGGTCGCGCAGCTGGCTCTCCAGGTAGGCCTTCAGACGGGTCCGGTACTCCCGCTCGAACTGCTTGAGCTCCTCGATGTGCTTCTGCAGCGCGGTGCGCTTGGCGTCGAGACCGCCCATCGCCTCCTGGTGCCGCTGCCGGGCGTCGCGCTCCAGCGCGTCGGCCTTCGCCCGCGCGTCGCGGGTGACCTCCTCGGCCTTGGTGCGGGCGTCGGAGAGCAGCTTGTCGGCCTCGCGGCGGGCGTCGGACACGTGGTCGTCGGCGGTGCGCTGGGCCATCATCAGGACGCGGAGCGCCTGCTGCTCGCCGTCGCCGCCGGCCGGGCCGCCCTGCGAGCGGATCTGGTCCAGCTCCTGCTGCATGCCGCGAGCGGCCTGCTCGGCGGACTGCTTCTCCCGCTGGACGCGCTCGAACTGCGTCTTGAGGTCGGCCAGCTCCGAGGCCAGGCGCGGGTCGCCGCCGCCACTGGGACCGGCGGGGGCGCGACCGCCACCACCGCGCTCGAGCTGCGCGCGCAGCTCGTTGTTCTCCTCGATCAGACGGGCGAGCTCGCGCTCGACCTCGTCGAGGAAGGCGTCGACCTCCTCCTCGTCGTAGCCCCGTTTACCGATGGGGGGCTTCTTGAAGGCGACGTTGTGGACGTCGGCCGGGGTCAGCGGCATCGAAACTCCTCGGGTCAGTTGCGGCCGCGTGGCCGCCGATCGGGGCGAGTCACGAGAACACCTCGATCAGTTGCCTTACCACGACGTTCATCAGCACGAACAGGATAACCAGCAGCACAAGCGAAGACAGGTCCACGGCCACGGTACCAATACGCAGCGGACGGATCACCCGCCTCAACGCTTTGAGCGGCGGATCGGTGACGCTCCACACCACTTCGAGCGCTGCCGCCGCGCCCCGGCCCGGTTGCCAGCGGCGGCCGAACTGCATCACATAGCCCATGACAAAGCGAGCGAGGAGCACCACCAGGAACAGGTAGAGCAGCAGATACACGATCTGCAGGGTGATGGACACCACGGCCGTTGAGTCCTCGCATCAGCTCTGGTTGAAGAACCCGCCCTCGGCGATCTTAGCTTTGTCCTCTGCGGTGACCTGGACATTTGCCGGAGAGAGCAGGAAGACCCGGTTGGTCACCCGCTCGAAGTTACCACGCAGGCCAAACACCAGTCCTGCCGCGAAGTCGACCAGTCGCTTCGCGTCGGCCTCGTCCATTTCGGTGAGGTTCATGATCACCGGGTGGCCGTCACGGAAGTGCTCGCCGATGGTCCGGGCCTCGTTGTACGTCGTGGGGTGCAGCGTCGTGATCGCGTAGCGGCGGTCGTCGGCCTCTTCCTCGACCACTGTCCGCTCCCTCGTCACCGGCTGCGGCGCGATCGCCAGGTTGTCTCGTGTCGGGTAGCTGACGGTCGTGGGTCGCGTGATCGAGCGCACGGTGCTGCGGCTCGCGGCGGCGGCGTCGCGCTCGGCCGCGGAGAGCCGCTCGGACGCCGTCAGGCGCTCCGAGGTCGTCATCCGCTCGGCGGCGGCGAGGCGCTCGGACGCGGTGAGCCGCTCCGAGGAGGAGGTGGAGAGCCGGTCCGACACCGAGAGCCGGTCCGACACGGAGAGCCGGTCGGACGTCATGCGGGCACGCGGCGCCGGCACCTCGTCGACGTCGTCCTCGTCGTCGGCGAAGTCGTCACCGTAGCCCCGGTAGTGACGGTCGTCGTAGCCCCGCTCGTCGTCGTCCTCGACGAGCCCGAGCCATACACCCGCCCTGCGCAGAGCACCCATGCGCGCTCCTCCGTCCACCGCCATGCGGCACTTCCCCCCGTTGTCGGTGCCACCGATCACGATGGTGTGACACCGCCCCGCCGGCGCAGAACCACACCCGTGTAGTTTTTCCGTTCCCGCGGCCAGGCTACCCCAGTGGGGGTCGATTTCCGAGCAATGCGCTACCGACACGGACATGTGTCGAGCCGTGCGAAATCGCGGATTCGAGGTCGTCGCTCATGCCGGCGGAAATCCAGTCCGCGTCCGGAAAGGAGATCCGCAGGCGGGCGGATACGGCGGCGAGTCGCTCGAATGCCGCGTCCGGATCCCATCCGAGCGGCGCGACGGCCATCACACCTTTGAGTGTCAAAGCGGGGCTCGCCGCGATTGATTCGGCCACCTGTTCGATAATTCCGGTGACCGCGCCGCCGCGGTGCTCGTCGTCGTCGAGGCTCACCTGCACGAGCGCGCCCAGCGGCGTGTCGCGCCCGGCTCGCACCGCGGCGTCCGTCAGCGCGTCCACCAGCCGCAGGCTGTCCACGGAGTGCACGACCGACGCGTACGAGGCGACCGAGCGCGCCTTGTTGCGCTGCAGCTGACCGATGAAGTGCCAGCGCAGCTCGGCGGGGCACGCGGAGGCCTTGGGGGCGGCCTCCTGGTCCCGGTTCTCCCCCACGTCCAGCACGCCCAGCGAGGCCAGGCGGGTCACGTCCTCGGCGGGGTACGTCTTGGTGACCGCGACCAGGGTCACCTCGTCGGCGGCCCGCCCGGCGGCCCGGCAGGCCGACGCGACCCGGGCGCGGACCACAGCCAGGTTGTGTTCGATCTCCGCGGTCCGTGCGTCGCCCACGTGGCCCTCCGAGCATGCGAAACGAATCGGGTGGGCCCCGGAGGACCCACCCGATTCTTTCAGGCGCCGTTCTTCAGGAAGTCCGGCACGTCGACGTCGTCGAACAGCACCCGCCGGGGCGGCGGCGGGGCCTGGCGCTCGACCGGGGCCGGCTCCTTCGGCTGGTGGTGGTGCTGCGGCCGCGGGGCGCGGGCCTCGACCGGCCGGTAGGCCGGCGCGCCGCCGTCGAACCCGGCCGCGATCACCGTGACGCGCACCTCGTCGCCGAGCGCGTCGTCGATGACCGCACCGAAGATGATGTTGGCGTCGGGGTGGGCCGCGTCGGTGACCAGCTGCGCCGCGTCGTTGATCTCGAACAGGCCGAGGTCGGAGCCGCCGGCGATGGACAGCAGCACCCCGCGCGCGCCGTCCATGCTCTGCTCCAGCAGCGGGCTGGAGATCGCCGACTCGGCCGCCTCGACGGCGCGGTTGTCGCCGCGCGCGCTGCCGATGCCCATGAGGGCGCTGCCGGCTCCGCTCATGACGCTCTTCACGTCGGCGAAGTCGAGGTTGATCAGGCCGGGCGTGGTGATCAGGTCGGTGATGCCCTGGACACCGGAGAGCAGGACCTGGTCGGCCTGCCGGAAGGCGTCCATCATCGAGATGCCCCGGTCGCCGAGCGCCAGGAGCCGGTCGTTGGGGATCACGATGAGCGTGTCGCACTGGTTGCGCAGCTCCTCGATCCCGGCCTCGGCCTGGACCTGCCGGCGCTTGCCCTCGAACGAGAACGGCCGGGTGACCACGCCGATCGTCAGCGCGCCGAGCTTCCGCGCGATGTTCGCCACCACCGGCGCGCCGCCGGTGCCCGTGCCGCCGCCCTCGCCACAGGTGACGAAGACCATGTCGGCGCCCTTGAGCACCTCTTCGATCTCGTCCCGGTGGTCCTCGGCGGCGTTCTTGCCCACGTCGGGGTTGGCGCCGGCGCCGAGCCCGCGGGTCAGTTCCCGGCCGACGTCGAGCTTGACGTCGGCGTCGCTCATCAGCAGGGCCTGGGCGTCGGTGTTGATCGCGATGAACTCGACGCCCTTGAGGCCAACCTCGATCATGCGATTGACGGCGTTGACCCCGCCGCCGCCGATGCCGACGACCTTGATGACCGCGAGATAGTTGTGCGGATGTGTCATCGGACTGCCTTTCCTTTCGAGGTTGGCGAGCGCCGATCCCTTCCCGGAGCCGTCAGACTGGTGTAGCCCGGCCCCGCGACGGGCGGCGTCCGCCATGCAGACGCACTGGATGTGGGTCCCGCAAACCCTCACCCTTTACTAGAGGCTTATAGTTATGTCAACTAATGCCTTATCGCAAGGTAAGGGCCCGACTGTCGCGATCCAAGGACCGCCGCCCGGCGTGTCGGCTATTCCCCGACGACGCCGTCGACCAATTCCCTAACGGCGTCGAGGTGTCCGTTGTGACGGGCGGTCTCCTCGATCATGTGCAGAAGCACCCAGCGGACCGCGACGGGCGCGCCGTGCCGCGGTGCCGCGGCCGTCCCGTCAAGATCGACGTCGCGCATCAGGGCGCGCGAGACGTCGCATTGGCGCCGGTACCGGTCGAGGTTGCCGGCCAGGGTGGCACCGGGCACCCGGCGCCAGTCCGCGTCGGGGTCGCCGGCGCTCCACGGCACCGGCACGTCCAGCCCCGCGACGACCCGCTCGAACCAGTACGACTCGACCGCCGTGAGGTGCGACACGAGCCCGGCGGCGCTGGTCAGCGGCGACGCCGGCAGCGGCGTCCGCCAGGCGTCCTCCTCGGCGAGCCCGGCACACTTCACGTGCACGGTCTCCCGGTGCCAGTCGAGCCACCCGAGCACCATCGCCCGCTCATCGCCGGCGAAAGGGACGTCAACACGGTTCACCGCGCCAGCGCCCGCTCATCGCCGGCGAAAGGGACGTCAGCACGGTTCACCGCTCCAGCACCACCCCGGGCGCGCTCACGTCGAGCGTCTTGTCCGGCAGGATCTTCGTGACCTGCAGCACCCTGACCTTCGCCTCGTTCTGGGTCGCGTCGCCCCACACGACCGTGCGGCCCTCGGTGAGCTCCAGCCGCACCCGCGTCGGCGCGTCGGCGGCCAGGGCCACCATCTGCGACCGCAGCCACGGCGGCAGCGCCGCCAGGACGGTGAGCGCTGCCCGGGTGGCGGGGTCGCCGGGGGCGGGCGCGGCGAGGCGCACCACCGGCAGCCCCGCCGGCGCGGAGCCGACCGGGAGGAACGCCACGCCGTCGGCGTCCAGCAGCACGAACCCCAGCGCCGCCGGCACCACGGCGATCCCCGTCCGCTCGCGCACCGCGAGGACCAGGGTGCGCGGGTAGTCCTTGGACGCGGTGACCGTCCGGACCGGCTTCAGCGTCCGCACCCGCCGCTCCACCGCGGCGAGGTCGAGCCGGGCCAGGGGCGTGCCGGTGGCGACCCCGGCCGCGTCCTGGACGTCCTGGGCCGTCAGCGCCGACACTCCGGTGACCCGGATCCCGTGGACCCCGAGCACCGGCGTGGCGTAGACGACGGCGACGGCCCCGCCGAGCAGCGCGACGACGCCGAGCCCGACCAGCCAGGACAGCACGACGCGGAGGCGGTGCCGCCGGGCCCGCTGCGCGAAGCGGCGCTGCGACGAGCCGGCGGGCGCCGAGCGGGGTGCCAGGACCAGCCGCCAGCCGCGCGTGGACGTCAAGGGCGGTCAGTCCCCGGTCATTCGCCGTCGGGGCGGTTGTGCCGGCCGACGTAGCCGTCGCCGGCGTTCTTGAGCGCGGCGAGCAGCTCGTCGCCCATGAGGGAGATCGGCGGCGCGCCCATCGTGACGACCACGTCGCCCTCCCGGACGCGGGCGACGACCTCGTCCGCCACATCGTCCCACGACGGCACGAACACCTTGCGGTCCTCGGGCAGGTCGACGGCGGCGGTCAGCGCGACCCCGCCCTCCCCCGGCTCCCGGACCTCGCCCGGGCCGAACACCTCCATGATGATCGCCTCGTCGGCCAGGGACAGCGCGGCGGCGATCTCGGTCAGGTAGTCGCGGGTGCGGTACATCCGGTAGGGCTGGAACACCACGATGAGCCGCCCGTCGCCGGCGACCTCGCGCAGGGTGCGCATCGCCGCCTCGATCGGGACGTGGTGGTACGCGTACTCGTCGTAGATCCGCACGCCGGCCTCGGCGCCCTTGAACTCGAAGCGCCGCCGCACCCCGGGGAACGTCGACAGCGCCTCGATCGCCGACTCGGCCGGGATGCCGAGCCGCAGGGCGGTGAGCAGCGCCCCGGCCGAGTTGAGGCCGAGGTGCGCGCCGGGGATCGGCAGGTGCACCTCGCCGAGCGGCACGCCCTCGTGGTGCGCCACGTAGCGCACGCCCTGCGCGGAGGAGCGCACCTCCGTCAGGCGCAGGTCGGCGTCGGGGGCGGTGCCGTAGGTGACGACGTCGCCGCCGGCCTCGCGGACCCGCACGATCATCCGCTGGGCGCCGGGGTCGTCGGCGCAGGTGACCACGAAGCCGCCGGGCTCGACGCGGGCGCAGAACTCGACGAACGCGTCCTCGAGGCCCTGCAGGTCGCCGTACGTGTTGAGGTGGTCGGCGTCGATGTTGGTGACGACCGCGACGTGCGGGTTGTAGAGCAGGAACGACCGGTCGCTCTCGTCGGCCTCGGCGACGAACAGCTCGCCGCTGCCGTGGTGGGCGTTGGAGCCGACCTCGGAGATCTCCCCGCCGATGACGAACGACGGGTCGAGCCCGGCGTGCTGGAGCATGAGGGTGATCATCGACGTCGTGGTCGTCTTGCCGTGGGTACCGGCGACCGCGACGCTCCTGCGCCCGACCATCGTGGCAGCGAGGGCCTCGGAGCGGTGCATGAGCCGCAGCCCCCGCTCCCGGGCCGTGACGAGCTCGATGTGGTCCTGCGGGATCGCGGTCGAGTAGACGACCGTGTCGACCCCGTCGAGGTTGGCCGGCTGGTGCTCGCGGAAGATCGTGCCGCCGAGCGCCTTGAGCGCCGCCAGCTGCGGCCACTCGCGCAGCTCGCTGCCGGACGTGGGGATGCCCCGGGTGAGCAGGAGCCGGGCGAGCCCGCTCATGCCGACCCCGCCCACCCCGACGAGGTGCACCCTGCCGAGGTCCTCGGCGGTCAAATCCGTCATGCTCCGACCACCTTCAGCAGGTACCGGCGAAGGGCCTCGTCGCCGTCGCGGCGACCATAACCGGCGGCGGCGCGGCTCATCGCCGCGAGCCGGGCGCCGTCGCGCACCAGGGGCACCACGGTGTCGGTGACCCACTCCGGGGAGAGGTCGCCGTCCTCGACGATGAGGCCGCCGCCGGCCTCGACGACCGGAAGCGCGTTGCGGCGCTGCTCGCCGTTGCCCCACGGCAGCGGCACGTAGATGGCCGGCATACCGACCGCGGCGGTCTCCGCGCAGGTCATCGCGCCGCCCCGGCACAGCGCCAGGTCGCCGGCCGCGTAGCCGAGCTCCATCTCCGACAGGAACTTGACCTTCACGTACGGCGCGGGCAGGCCGGTGGGGACCTCGACGTCGTCGTTGCGGGCGCCGATGATGTGCAGCACCTGCACCCCGGAGCCGGTGATCTGCTTCGCCGCGCCGGACACCGCCAGGTTGATCGAGCGGGCGCCGGCCGACGCGCCGAAGACGAACAGCGTCGGCAGGTGCGGATCGAGGCCGAAGTGGGCGCGGGCCCGCTCCCGCAGCGCGGCCCGGTCGAGGGTGGCGATGCTCTGCCGCAGCGGCACCCCGACGACCTCGGCGTGCGCCACCGACGGGATCTGCTGCGCCTGATGGGGGAAGCCGAGCACGATGTGCTTCGTGAAGCGCATGCCCATCTTGTTGGCCACGCCCACGGGCACGTTGACCTCGTGGATGATCGTGGGGGTCTTGCGCCGCCACGCGGCGAGGTAGGCGGGGACGGAGACGTAGCCGCCGAACCCGACCACCGCGTCCGCCTCGACCTCGTCGAGGATCTCGCGGGTCGCCTTCGCGGACTTGTACATCCGGTCCGGGGTGCGGACCAGGTTCATGTTCACGGAGCGGGGCAGCTGGAAGGCCGGGACGTGGCGCAGGTCATAGCCGCGCTGCGGGATGATCTCACCCTCCATCCCACGCTCCGAGCCGATACAGGTGATCCGCAGACCCGGGTCGTGCCTGCGGAGGCAGTCGGCGAAGGCGAGCAGCGGGTAGATGTGCCCGCCGGTGCCTCCGCCGGCCAGCACCACGGAGCGCAGCGCTGCCATCAGGAGCTCCTTCCGCGGGTCCGCCCTGGGCTGCCGCCCTGCGGCGTCAGTGGACGACCCGTCGCGCGTGTCGAGGGGACGTCACCGTCACTGTCGGCGCGGGCGCGCGGCAGCGGCGGCAACGGCGCCCAGAGTAGTCGCACCCACTTTCGCGGCGGACGGGCATGCATGGCTCTGGCACAGTCGGGCTCGGCGCGGGCCGCGGAGCTGAGCATCCCGGCCGCGCCGAGGGCCACGACCAGGGCGGTGCCGCCGTCGGAGATGAACGGCAGCGGCAGGCCGGTGATCGGCATGAGCCCGACCACGCCGCCGATGTTGATGATCGCCTGCCCGACGAACCAGATGGTGATCGCGGCGGCGGCGAGCCGGCGGAACGGGTCCTCGACCCGGCGGGCGATGCGCAGCCCCGTATAGGTGAGCATGCCGAACAGGACGAGGACGACCAGGCAGCCGACGACGCCGAGCTCCTCGGCGACGATCGCGAAGATGAAGTCGTTGTGCGCGTTGGGCAGCCGGCCCCACTTCAGCTGGCTCTCGCCGAGCCCGACGCCGAACCAGCCGCCGTTGCCGATCGCCCACAGCCCGCGCAGGTACTGGTAGCGCCCGTTCTGCGCCTCGGGGTCGATGGACGGGTCGAAGAACACCTTGATGCGGGCCAGCCGGTAGTCCTTCTCGGCCGGCAGGAGGATCAGCGCGAGCACGCCGGCGACGGCGAGGCCGCCGAGCCAGGCGAAGACCGGCAGCCGCGCGCCGGCCGCCCACAGCAGCCCGGTGAAGAGGACCACGAGGCAGATCATGGAGCCGAGGTCGTTGTAGCCGACGAGGAGCAGCAGCGCCACCGTCACCGGCAGCAGCGGCATGAACAGCTCCCGCCACGACAGGATCGTGCGCCCCTTGCGCACCAGCAGGTCGGCGCCCCAGACGACGAGGGCGACCTTCGCGAGCTCCGCCGGCTGGACCTGGATGCCGCCGAGGTGCAGCCACAGGTCCTCGGCCCAGATCGGGCCGAGGTGGATCGGCTTCACCTTCTCGCCGGGCGGGGTGCGGCTGGCGGCGAGCCAGCCCATCAGGTCGACGAAGGCCATGAGCGCGAACGCGGAGATGAGCAGCGGCACGGCGATGGCCCGGAACGTGCGCACCGGCAGCCGCTGGCAGACCCAGAACACGACGAGCCCGACCACGGCGAAGATCGTCTGCTTGAACACCGGGCCGAACGGGTCGCCGGTCTCCGCGACGCCCTCGATGCCGGTGACGGAGAACACCATGGCCAGGCCGATGAAGACCAGCAGCCCGACGCTGGACAGCAGCAGGTAGTAGGAGGCGAGGGGCCGGTCGAGCAGGCCGCGCAGCGCGTCGAACCAGCCGAGGAGCCCGCTGCCGGGCGGTGCGGGCACCGCCGCCTGGCCGGCCGGCGCCGGTGGCACCGACGCGGCCGCCGCTGGTGGCACCGACGCGGTCGCCGCCGACGTGTCCTGCTCCCCATCGCCCCGCATGGGGACCATCATGCCGCCGGGACCCGCGGGGTCTGGCGACCACGGGGTCCCGGCGTGTCGGACCGGTTCGATGTCCGGCGCGCCGTGATGCCGGCCGGACGCGCGGGGTCAGCCGGAGCCGCTCATCACCCGCAGGAAGTCGGCGGCGAACAGGCCGAGCGACGCGGCCATGCCCAGGCCGGCGATGATCCAGAAGCGGACCACGATGTTGACCTCGCTCCAGCCGGCGAGCTCGAAGTGGTGCTGCAGCGGCACCATCCGGAAGATGCGCTTGCCGGTCGTGCGGTAGGAGCCGATCTGCATGATCCACGTCACGACGATGATGAAGAACAGCAGGCCCATCAGCGGCAGCAGCAGGACGGTCTTGGTCGCCACGGCGAGGCCGGCGATGAGCGAGCCGAGCGCCATGGAGCCGGTGTCGCCCATGAAGATCCGCGCCGGTGACGTGTTCCACCACAGGAAGCCGACCAGCGCGCCGACGGCCGCGCCGGCGATGAGCGCCATCTCGAGGGGGTCGCGGACGTCGTAGCAGTAGCTGGCGGTGTACTCCGGGTCGGCGCACCAGTGCCGGTACTGCCAGAACGCGATCGCCATGTAGCTGCCGATCACCAGGATCGACGTGCCGGTCGCGAGGCCGTCGAGGCCGTCGGTGAGGTTCACCGCGTTGGACATCGACATGACCACGAACACGAAGAAGACGACGGCGCCGATCTTGGTGATGTCGAGCCAGTCGATGTCGTGCACCCACGACAGCTTCGGGCTGGCGACCGTGGTGACGACGGCGTCACCGGTCTGCTTCGCCGGCACGTACAGGGCGATCGCGCCGAAGATCGCGCCGATCAGCGCCTGGCCGATGAGCTTGCCGCGCTTGTTGAGCCCGTCGCTGTTGCGCTTGGCGACCTTGAGGTAGTCGTCGAGGAAGCCGAGCAGGCCGGTGAAGACGAACAGGCCCAGCAGCACCACCGCGGTCGCGGTCGGGCCGCTCGGGCGCAGCTGCTGGTCCGGCAGCGTGGTCAGCGCGATGTGCCCGCCGGTGTAGGCGATGAGCGTGGCGAAGATGAACACCACGCCGCCCATCGTGGGCGTGCCCTTCTTGCCCAGGTGGCCCTGCGGTCCGTCGGCGCGGATCGGCTGGTCGGCCTTGAGCCTGGTGAAGTACTTGATCGCGATGGGGGTGCCGAACAGCGAGATGAGGAACGCCACGAACGCGGCGACGAAGACGGCCCTCACCTGACGCCCGCCCGCAGGGCGTCGGCGATATCCCACGTCCGGTACCTGGATCCCTTGACCAGAACCACGTCGCGGGGCCGCAGCTCGGCGCGCAGCAGCGCGACGGCGGCCTCCTGATCGGTCACGAGCACCGGGTCTCCTCCCCAACTCGCCACGACGGACGCACCGTGCAGGATCGGCGCGGCCTGCTCGCCCACGGCCACGAGGCGGTCGACGCCGAGCTCAGCGGCGAGACGACCGACCTCCTCATGTCCGGTTCGCTCATACTCACCGAGCTCTGCCATGAAGCCGAGCACGGCGATCATCCGCCGCCCGCCGGCCACCGCGACGAGCGCCCGGAGCGCCGCCGCCATGGACGCCGGATTGGCGTTGAATGAGTCGTCGATGACCGTGACATCGTCGGCACGGTCGAAGACATCCATCCTTCGGCTCGACAAGCCCTCTAGATCGCCGAGTGTGGCGGCGATCGTGGCCGGATCCACACCGGCGTGCGACGCCACGGCAGCGGCGAGTAACGCGTTGCCGACCTGGTGCCGTCCGGCGACGTCGAGCCGCACCCGGACCGGGTCGGTGCCCGGCAGGTGCATCGTGAAGCCGAACCGGCCGCGGCCGAGGTCCTCGACGTCGGTGGCCCGGAAGTCGGCGGTCTCCGACTCGCCCGCGAATTGCACCGGCGCGGCGCTGCGCGACGCCATCGACCGGACCCGCTCGTCGTCGGCGTTGAGGATCGCGAGACCGCCCGGGCGCAGCGCCTCGACGAGCTCCCCCTTGGCGAGGGTGGTGCCCTCCAGGGAGCCGAACTCGGCGATGTGCGACGTGCCCACGTTGACCACGACCGACACGTCCGGCGGCGCGATGTCGCACAGGTACCGCAGATGCCCGACACCGCGCGAGCCCATCTCCAGCACCAGGAAGCGGGTTTCGGCGGTGACCTTGAGCACCGTGTACGGGGTGCCGAGCTCGTTGTTCTCCGACCCGATGGTCGCCACGGTCGGCCCGGCGGTGCGCAGCAGCGCCGTGATGAGGTCCTTGGTGCTCGTCTTGCCCGACGAGCCGGTGACCGCGACGACGGTCAGCGCGTCGCCGATCCGGTCCAGCGCGGCCCGGGCGAGCAGCCCGAGGGCGGCGCGAGGATCGTCGACGACGATCGTGGGCACGCCGTCGACGGGCCGGCTGCCGAACACCGCGACGGCGCCGTCGGCGACCGCCTTGGCGGCGAACTCGTGGGCGTCGACCTTCGCGCCGGCGAACGCGACGAACAGGCCGCCGGGGGCGACCTTGCGCGAGTCGTACTCGACCGGTCCGTCGACGACCGCGTCGCCGGAGCCGCCGTGCAGGGTGCCGCCGACGACGGCGGTGATCTCGGCGACGGTGAACGGGATCACGACGTCACCGCCCGCAGCGCCGCGGCGAGCTCGACCCGGTCGTCGAACGGCAGGACCTCGCCGCCGACCTCCTGGCCGCGTTCGTGGCCCTTGCCGAGGACCGCCACCACGTCGCCGGGCCGGGCCTGGGCGACCGCGTGGTCGATCGCGGCGCGCCGGCCGTCCACCTCGACGACGGTCGCGGCGGCGCCCCGGGTGCCGGCGAGCACCTCCGCCCGGATGGCCGCGGGGTCCTCGGTGCGGGGGTTGTCGTCGGTGACGACCACCAGGTCGGCGCCCTCCGCGGCGGCCCGGCCCATCAGCGGCCGCTTGCCCCGGTCGCGGTCGCCGCCGGCGCCGACGACGCAGATGACGCGGCCGCCCCGGGACGCGGCGAGGGTCCGCAGCGCGGCGAGGACCTCGACCATGGCGTCGGGCTTGTGCGCGTAGTCGACGACGCCGAGCACCTCGCCGGGGGCGTCGACCCGCTCCATCCGGCCGGGCGAGCCGGGCGCCTCCGCGACGGCCTTCGCCGCGACGGCGAGGTCGACGCCGACGGCGACGAGCGCGGCGATCGCGAGCAGCGCGTTGGCGACGTTGTGCCGGCCCGGCAGGCCCACGCCGGACGCGACGGACACGTCCCGGCGGGTGACGGTGAACCGCTGGCCGTAGCCGTCGGGCGTGATGCCGGTGGCGCGGACGTCGGCGGCCGGGTCGCCGGCCGCCGAGTAGGTCCACGACGCCGGCTTGCGCAGCCGCATGACCCGCTCGTCGTCGAGGTTGAGGATCTCGGTGGCGGCGCGGCCGTCGAACAGCTTGGCCTTCGCCGCGTAGTACGCCTCGACGTCGGGGTGGAAGTCGAGGTGGTCCATGCCGAAGTTCGTGTACCCGGCGGCGGCGAACCGGACCCCGTTGACCCGGCCGAGCTCCAGGGCGTGGCTGGAGACCTCCATGACGACGGCCTCGACGCCGCGCTCGAGGCCGGCGGCGAACAGCGCGTGCAGGTCCGTCGCCTCGGGCGTGGTGCGGGCGCTGTCGATGGTGAGGTCGCCGAGGCGGGTCTCGACCGTGCCGATGAGGCCGGTGACCTGACCGGCGGCCCGCAGCCCGGCCTCGACGAGGTACGCCGTGGACGTCTTGCCGGCGGTGCCGGTGATGCCGATCGTGGTCAGCTGCCGGGTCGGCTCGCCGTACACGTGCGAGGCGATGCCGCCGAGCGCCGCGCGCGGGTCGTCGACGACGATCGCGGGCAGGTCGCCCGTCAGCCCGCCGAGCTGCGCGAGGCCGGCCGGGTCGGTGAGCACGGCGACCGCGCCGGCCTCCTTCGCCTGGCCGGCGAACTGGGCGCCGTGCACCCGCGACCCGGGCAGGGCCGCGTACAGGTCACCGGGGCGCACCGCGGAGCTACTGTGGGTCACGCCGGTGACGGCGACCTCGCCGTCCTGCGCCACCATGGGCGCACCGGCGAGAGCCGCCAGCTCGACGGCGAGCACGGGGCGGACACTCCTCGGTCGGGGATAGCCGGGCACGGGGTCAGACCCTACCCGTCCCGCCGGGAAGCGGCAGAGTCGGTGTCACGGGTAGATCGTCAGCTTCGGCGGCTCGGTGCCCGTCGGTGCCACCCCGAAGCTACTGAGGGTGACCGCCATCATGTCCTTGAACAACGGCGCGGCGACGGAACCACCCGCGCCGCCGGGCACGTGCGCGGTGACGGCGACCACGTAGCGTGGTGCCTCCGCCGGCGCCATGCCGATGAACGACACCACGTCACCTGGCGCGTAGCCGCCGTCCTTGGGCAGCTTCGACGTGCCGGTCTTGCCCGCGATCCGGTAGCCGGGGATCGCCGCCTGGTGGCCGGTCGCGTCGTCGAGCGTCGTGACGCCCTCCAGCATGGTGCGCAGCTGCTGCGCGTACACCGGATCCATGACCCGCCGGGTCGCCTGCGCGGGCGGCCTGGTCTCCGTGCCGTCCGGCGCGATGATCTTCCGGACCAGCGTCGGCTGCACCCACAGGCCGTCGTTGGCGATCGCGCCGTAGACGGCGGCCATCTGGATCGCGGTCGTCGCCACGCCGTTGCCGATCGGGATCGAGCCGGGGCTGGAGCCGGTCCACTCGCCCGGCGGCAGGAGCTGCCCCGGCGACTCGTTCGGCAGGCCGACGCCGGTGCGCTGGCCGAGGCCGAACTTGCGCTGGTACTCGTACAGCTTGTCCTTGCCGAGCATGTCCGCGACGGCGATCGTGCCGACGTTCGACGACAGCGCGAGGATGCCCGGGATGGTCATCGGCGTGCCGTCCCGCTGCGGCGGGTGGTCGGTGTAGGTGGTGTCGCCCTTCTTCACCTTCGAGTTGACGGTGATCGTCGACGACGGCGTGATCAGCCCCTCCTGCAGCGCGGCGCCCATGACGATCGCCTTGTGGATCGAGCCGGGGTCGAAGACCGTCGCCGTGCACTGGTCCTTGAGGTCCTCGGGGTCCGACTTGCCGGGGTCGTTGGCGGCGAACGACGGGTAGCTCGCCATCGCCATGACCTCCATGGTCCGGCTGTCGAGCACGATCGCGGTGCCGAAGGACGCGCCGAGCGCCGCCATCCGGTCGCCGAGCGACTTCTGCACCAGGAACTGCAGGTCGCTGTCGATGGTCAGCTCGACCGAGCTGCCGGGGCGGGCCGGCTTCAGCTCCTGCACGCCCTGCGGCAGCGGCTTGTTGAGCTCGCCCTGGCCGCGCTCGTACGTGTGCATGCCGTCGATGCCGCGCAGCTGCGCGTCGTACGCCTTCTCGATGCCGAGCTGGCCGGACAGGTCGGACCTGCTGGTGTAGCCGACCACGTTGGACGCGAAGTCGTAGCCGGGCACGTGCCGGCGCTCGTCACGGCCGATCTCCAGCGCGCCGGCGAAGCTGAGTTTGGCGATCCGCTCGCTGTCCTCGATCGAGATCTGGTGCGCGACGTACTCGTAGCGGATGTCGGTCTTGCCGTCGGCGCCCTTGTGCGGGGTCAGCTTGCGCACCAGGTCGGAGCGCAGCACCCCGTAGTCCGCGAGGATCGCGAACAGGTCGTCGGCCGCCTTCTCCGGGTCCTTGATCACCTGCGGGTCGGCGGCGACGTAGCGGGTCTCGACCGAGTGCACGATGATCTTGCCGTTGCGGTCGAGGATCGCGCCGCGGGACGCGGGCAGGACGTCGTGCACCAGCCGGGCCTTGAGCCCCTGGGCGGCGTAGGCGCTGGCGTCGGTGAGCTGCAGCTGGACGAGCCGGATGGCGATCGCGGCGAACATCAGCAGCGCCAGCACCGTGGCCAGCCGCAGCCGGCGGCGCGGCTCGGCGAGCTTCGGCGCGCGGTTGGCGCGTGGCAGCCGCGGGACCCGGACCCGGCTCTGTTTGCGGGGTTTGCGCACCGGGGTGGTTCGTCTCGCCGGTGTGCGGGCGGCGCCGGTGCGCTTCAGCGGTAGCGCGCCGGACCTGGCCTGGGCCGTCCTCGGCAGGCCCGTCCGGGCCCGCGGGTCCGTGGCCCGCTCGTCCGGCGCGGTGTGCCCGTCCCGCTCGCGGGACCGCGGGCCGGGCTGCTCCCGGTCGATGCCGATCCTCGCGGCCCGCTGGTCCGCGGCGCGCGGACCGGCCGTCCTGCGCGGATCGGCGGTCCTGCGGGCATCCGCCGCGCCGCGCCGGTCGGTCGTCCTGCGTGGGTCGGTGGTGCCGCGCGGCTCGGTGGTGCCGCGCGGGTTGGCGGTCCTGCGCGGGTCGGTCGTGCCGCGCGGGTTGGCGGTCCGCCGCGGGTCGGTCGACCGCCGCGGGTGCTGGTCCGCGGCGGTGTCCGGATCGCGCGGGCTGTCGGCGGCCCGGCCGGCGGCGCGGCGGCCGGTGTCGGCGCGGCCGCCCTGCAGCACCTCGAGCGCCGGCCGGAACGGGTCGCCCCGCCCCGTGCCGCCGTGCTCGACCGACGCGTCGCGGACGGAGCGGCCCCGGGGCGTGTAGCGACGCGCCTCGGACATCGTGCCGCGCACCGGCGGCTCGGCCCCGGAGTCGGTCCCGGGACTGGCCCTGGGGTCGCCGGCACGGGAACGGGCGGCCGCACCGGCACCCCCCGCGCCTGCGCGACCGCCCGTCCGCTGTCGGCCGGCGTCACTGCCGCGACCGGCCTCCCGTCCGGCGCCCCCGCGCCGCTCGGTGCTGCTCCGCCGATCAGGAGTGTCGCCAGCCATCGTCCTGCAACTTCCCGTTGTTGAGTTTGGCTTCGTCGCTGTGCCTCGGATGTGCTTCTAGCTGCTTACTTGCCGGGGCCGGGCATCTCGAGCCGGCTGCCGTCGGGCAGCTGCAGGTACGCCGGCGTGCGCGACGGCACGAGGCCCAGCCGCTTGGCCCGCGCCGCGAGCGTCACCGGCGACTCCTTGTCGGCCAGGTCGCTGCGGAGCCGCGCCTCGTCACGGTCGAGGGTGCTCTGCTTCGTCCTGAGCGCGTCGAGCCGGAACGCGTTCTCGGCGATCCGCGTGTTGAGCACGAGGATGCCGATCACGCCGAGGAGCACCAGCACGAGCACGAGCGCCACGAACGGCGCGCGCGGCGCGGTGACCGGCGCCGGTGGCGCGACGCGCAGCCTCGGCCGCTGCTCGTCCCGGACCTTCTTCTCCTGCGGCGCCCGCCGCTCCCGCGCCGGCCTGTCCTGCGGTGCAGGCTGGGTGGTCCCCCGATCCGGCTGGAGCGCGGTCGCGCCGTCGATCGGCGCGTCGCTCCGCTCGTCAACCTGGCGCGCCGTGGTCCGGCCCCCCGACCGCGATGCACCCTGCTGACTCCTGCGCGGCCGGTCGGCCGGCAGTGTCGTCACGTTCATCTCACACCTCCCCCAGAGGTTGTGCCTTTGTTGCAGTTACTTGCTGTCCGCGGGTTGCTTGCGCTCGACGGCTCTGAGCCGCACGGACGCCGCCCGCGGGTTGGCCGCCACCTCGGCCGCGTCGGGGAGCTCGGCTCCCCTGGTGAGGACTCTCAGCTCCGGCTCGCTGCCCGCCGGCACGAACGGCAGCTCGACCGGCACCGTCGACCGCGACCGCCCGGCGATCGCCTGTTTGACCAGGCGGTCCTCGAGCGAGTGGTACGACAGCACGACCATCCGGCCGCCCGGCTTCAGCGCGTCGAGCGCCGCCGGCAGCGCCCGCTCGAGCACGGCGAGCTCGCCGTTGACCTCGATCCGCAGTGCCTGGAACGTGCGTTTGGCCGGGTGCCCGCCGGTCCGCCGGGCCGGCGCCGGGATCGAGTCCCGGACCAGCTCGGCCAGCCTGGCGGACGAGTTCAGCTCCCCCTTGCCGCGCTCCCGGAGGATCGCCTGCGCGATCCGGGAGGCGAACTTCTCCTCCCCGTACACCCGCAGGACGCGGGCGAGATCGCCGTGGCTGTAGGTGTTGACCACCTCGGCCGCGGTGACGCCCCGCGTCTGGTCCATCCGCATGTCCAGCGGCGCGTCCTGGGCGTAGGCGAACCCACGGTCGGCCTCGTCGAGCTGCATCGACGACACCCCCAGGTCGAACAGCGCTCCGTCGATCCCCTCACCGTCCAGCACCTCCTCGAGCTCGTCGTAGACGGCGTGCACGAGGCGGGTCCGGTCCGCGTACGGCGCCAGCCGCTGCCCCGCGAGGCGCAGCGCCTGGGTGTCGCGGTCCAGGCCGAGCAGCCGCACCTCCGGGTGCGCCAGCAGCACGGCTTCGGCGTGCCCACCGAGGCCGAGCGTGGCGTCCAGGTGCAGCGCGCCCGCGCGGTCCAACGCCGGGGCGAGCAGCTCGAGGCAGCGCTCGAGCAGCACGGGAACGTGAATGTCCCGCTCCCCCATCGTCGACCCCCTACCGCGGCGGGTTCGCGGCCCGCCGTCGTGCTGAACGTTGCTGTTCCCTGTGCTCCGGTGAGCTGAAACGTGATTCACGTCCTGCTTCGCGGGTCGGCGGCGGCTTCCGGTGCGCTGCTGCGCATTCCGTGCGGTGCTGTGCTCCGGCGCGCTGCTGTGCTGATCGCGCGCCGCGGTGCGTTTCGGTGCGGTAGTGCACGAGCGCCGTACCGCCAGCTCCCCATCCGCTCGCTCCGCCCTGGCGCCGGGGAAGTGGCGTCAGGACCTTGGAGCGGCTGGAGAGCTCGCGGCACGGCGTCCGACCGGGTGCCTGCAGATGGACCTCACAGCCCGCCCGGCAGCACCCCCTCCTCGATCCCGGCGAAGTCGTCTTCGCTTTCGGCAAGGTAGGTGTCCCATGCCTGGCGGTCCCAGATCTCCACTCTGGTGCTCGCGCCGATCACGACGAGCTCGCGGTCCAGCCCGGCATACTCGCGGAGATGCGGCGGGATGGTGACCCGACCCTGACGGTCGGGGACCTCGTCGTGAGCACTGGCGAAGAACACCCGGCTGTAGGCCCGGGCGGCCTTGTGGGTCATCGGTGTCGCACGAAGCTGTTCGGCGATCCGGGCGAACTCGGCGCCGGGAAACACGTAGAGACAGCGCTCCTGCCCCTTGGTGATCACGACACCTCCCGCCAGCTCATCCCGAAACTTGGCCGGCAGGATCAACCGGCCCTTGTCGTCCAGGCGGGGAGTGTGGGTGCCGAGAAACATCGACATCCACCCCTTCCCACCGCGAACGGTCCCCCCGGGGCCGGCCGAGCCCCCCGGCTCCGCCATCGCGCTCCACTGTACTCCACTTCCCTCCACCGTCAACGAGAAAACACCGGAAGTGACATCGGCGTGCGTGAAGAAATCCCACGTCAAACGGGGTGCGCCGGGGTGGAGGGCGGTTGGCCGACCGGTCACCCATACGGTCGGTTCGGCTGATCGTAAATGTGGACAAACCGCCTATGAGGTCGAACTTCGCCGGTGCTTTATGGCTCCGTTAAGGTCCTTCGCGGCGTCGGCCCGGAGTCGGTGGAGGGAAGTGGAGGGTTCTGGGACGAGCGGTGGGGTGAGCCCGCGGTCGGTTGTCGGACGGTGGACGGCGTTGGGTGCGTGATCCGTGGCAGGTAGGGTCTGCGGCATCGCCGGAAGACAGTGGAAGTGAGATGACGGACCACAAGCTCCCGATGCGGGCGAAGCTCGCCACATCGTTGTCGCGCGGCGCTGCCGCACTGTCCCGCGCCACCGGCCGGGGTGACGGCTCCGTCATCGGCGGCCGGCTCGCCCTGATGGTCGACCCCAACCTCCTCGCCGAGCTCGCGGCGGGCCGGGAGATCGCCCTGATCTCGGGCACCAACGGCAAGACCACCACTACGCGGCTCACCGCGGCCGCCATGGGCGTGCTCGGCGACGTCGCCACCAACAGCCTCGGCGCCAACATGCCCACCGGGCACACGTCGGCCCTGGCGAAGGCGGGCGCCACGCCGTATGCGGTGCTGGAGGTCGATGAGCACTACCTGAAGCAGGTCCTCGACGCGACCCGCCCGAGGGTCGTCGCGCTGCTCAACCTCAGCCGCGACCAGCTGGACCGGGCCAAGGAGGTCGCGATGATGGCGGCCCTGTGGCGCGACGCGCTGCCCGGCCGCGACCTGCACCTCGTCGCCAACGCCGACGACCCGATGGTGGTGTGGGCGGCGGGCAAGGCGGTCGCCTCCGGCACCGGTGTCACCTGGGTCGCCGCGGGCCAGCGCTTCCACGACGACTCGTGGGTGTGCCCCGAGTGCGGCGCCTCCATCTTGCGCAACGGCGACCAGTGGGCCTGCGTCGCCGGCAACCTGAGCCGGCCGGTGCCGACCTGGGCCGTCTCCGGCGACGGGGTCGTCGACAGCACCGGCGCCTATCACCACATCGAGCTGCAGCTGCCCGGCCGGGTCAACCGCGCGAACGCCGCGACCGCCCTCGCCGTCGCCGCCCACTTCGGCGTCCCCCCGGCGAAGGCCGTGCCCGAGCTGGCGAAGGTCGCCTCGATCGCCGGCCGCTACGCGGTCGTCGAGCGCGACGGCAGGGTCGTGCGCCTGCTGCTGTCGAAGAACCCGGCGGGCTGGCTCGAGGCCTTCGACATGGCCGACGACGTGCCGACACTGCTGTCCATCAACGCCCGCGACCCCGACGGCCTGGACACGTCGTGGCTCTACGACGTGGACTTCTCGCCCCTGCGCGGGCGGCGCGTCCTCGTCACCGGCGACCGGGCCATGGACCTCGCCGTCCGGCTCGAGGTCAACGAGGTGCCGTTCGAGCACGTCAAGTCGTTCTCGCAGGCACTGACGCTGATCCCGCCGGGCCGTCTCGAGGTCATCGCCAACTACACCGCATTCCAGGACATCCGAGCGGAGCTGGACCGTGTCAACTGAGTCGCGTCTGCGCCTGATCTGGCTGTACCCGGACCTGCTGTCCACGTATGGCGACCGGGGCAACCTGCTGATCCTGGCCCGCCGCGCCGACCTGCGCGGCCTGCCGGTCGAGTGCGCCGAGGTCCGCGCCGACCAGGCCGTGCCGTCCGACGGCGACGTGTACCTCATCGGCGGCGGCGAGGACGGCCCGCAGGCCCTGGCCGCCCAGCGCCTGATCGCCGACGGCGGCCTGCGCCGGGCCGTCGACCGGGGCGCCACCGTCTTCTCCGTGTGCGCCGGCTACCAGCTGCTGGGCAACTCCTTCTACGCCAAGGGCGCCAAGTGCGCGGGCCTGGGCCTGCTCGACCTGGACTCCGACCGCGGCGAGACCCGCGCCGTCGGCGAGCTGGCCGGCGAGTGCGACCCGGCGCTGGGCCTGCCGATCCTCACCGGCTTCGAGAACCACGGCGGCCGGACCCACCTCGGGTCCGGCGTCCGCCCCCTGGCCCGGGTCACCGCCGGCATCGGCAACGACGGCCGCTCCGAGGGCGCCTGGCACGGCCGGATCCTGGGCACGTACTCCCACGGCCCGGCCCTCGCCCGCAACCCCGGCATCGCCGACCTGCTCCTGCGCTGGGCCACCGGCATGACCATGGAGCCGATCGACGACCGCTGGCCGACCCGGCTGCGCGACGAGCGCCTCGGCGCCGTCCTCAACAAGTAGTCGCCGCACACGCGAAGGGCGCCCCCGGGGAACCGGAGGCGCCCTTCGCCGTGCTGTGTCGCGCGAAGGCCTAGACGACGACCGAGACCATGCGGCCCTGCACGACGATGACCTTCTTCGGGGTCTTGCCGGCCAGCTGCGCGGCGACCTCGGCCAGGGCGGCCTCACGGACCGCCTCCTCCGGGGCGTCGGCGGCGATCTCGAACGTGCCGCGGACCTTGCCGTTGACCTGCACCGGGTACTTCACCGACTCGGCGACCAGGAACGCCGGGTCGGCGACCGGGAAGTCCGCGTAGGCGATCGACGACCCGTTGCCCAGGCGCTGCCACAGCTCCTCGGCCAGGTGCGGCGCGAACGGCGAGACCATCCGCACCAGCGGGTCGACGACCTCGCGGGGGGCGCCGGACGGGGAGACCTGGGTGGCGCGGTTCGTCAGCTCGATCAGCTTCGCGATCGCGGTGTTGAAGCGCATCTCCTCGATGTCGACCCGGACGCCGTCGATGACGCGGTGCAGCAGGCGGCGGGTCTCGTCGTCCAGGGCCGCGTCGGTGACACGGGTGGCGTCGGTCTGCTCGTCGACGACCAGGCGCCAGACGCGCTGCAGGAAGCGCTGCGCGCCGACGACCGCGCGGGTCTCCCACGGGCGGGACACGTCCAGCGGGCCCATGGACATCTCGTAGACGCGGAAGGTGTCGGCGCCGTACCGCTCGCACATCTCGTCGGGCGTGACGACGTTCTTCAGCGACTTGCCCATCTTGCCGTACTCGCGCTTCACCGGAGCGTCGTTGTAGAAGAACTGCCCGGGTGAGCGCTCCTCGACCTCCTCGGCGGGCACGTAGACGCCGCGCTCGTCGGTGTAGGCGTACGCCTGGATGTAGCCCTGGTTGAACAGCTTGCGGAAGGGCTCCTCGCTGCTGATGTGGCCCAGGTCGAACAGCACCTTGTGCCAGAACCGCGCGTACAGCAGGTGCAGCACGGCGTGCTCGACGCCGCCGACGTACAGGTCCGCGCCGCCGACGTCGCCGGGCTTCTGCGGGCCCATCCAGTACCGCTCGTTGTCGGCGGCGACCATGTCGTCTTTGTTGGACGGGTCCAGGTAGCGCAGCTCGTACCAGGACGAGCCCGCCCACTGCGGCATGACGTTGGTCTCGCGGGTGTACGCCTTGGGCCCGTCACCCAGGTCCAGCGTCACCTCGACCCATTCCTTGGCGCGCGACAGCGGCGTCTCGGGCATGCTGTCGGCGTCGTCGACGTCGAACGTCCGCGGCGAGAAGTCCTCGACCTCGGGCAGCTCGACGGGCAGCATCGAGTCGGGCAGGCCGATCGGCAGGCCGGTCTCGTCGTACACGATCGGGAACGGCTCACCCCAGTACCGCTGCCGGCTGAACAGCCAGTCCCGCAGCCGGTACGTGATGGCGCCGACGCCGTGCCCCTCGGCCTCCAGCCACTCGATGATCCTGGCCTTCGCCTCGACGACCCCCAGACCGTCCAGGAAGGAGGAGTTGATCGCCGGGCCGTCGCCGGTGAAGGCCTTCCCGTCGAAACCGTCGGTGGGCCGCACCGTCCGGATGATCGGCAGGTCGAAGACCTCGGCGAACTCCCAGTCGCGCTCGTCCTGGCCCGGCACCGCCATGATCGCGCCGGTGCCGTAGCCGGCCAGCACGTAGTCGGCGATGAAGACCGGGATGCGCGAGCCGTTGACCGGGTTCACCGCATACGCGCCGGTGAAGACGCCGGTCTTCTCCTTGGCGTCGGCCTGCCGCTCCACGTCGGACTTCCCCGCCGCGAACGCGCGGTAGGCGGCGACCGCCTCACCCGGGGTGGCGTGCCCGCCGGTCCAGACCTGCGGGATGCCGTCCGGCCAGGCGGCGGGGACCAGCGAGGAGACCAGCTCGTGCTCCGGGGCCAGCACCATGTACGTGGCACCGAACAGCGTGTCGGGGCGGGTCGTGAACACCCGGATCGCGGCACCGGTGTCGGTGCCGAAGTCGACGTGCGCGCCCCGGGACCGGCCGATCCAGTTGCGCTGCATGGTCTTGACCTTCTCCGGCCAGTCCAGCCGCTCCAGGTCGTCCAGCAGCCGGTCACCGTACGAGGTGATCCGCATCATCCACTGCCGCAGGCTCCGCTTGAACACGGGGAAGTTGCCCCGCTCGCTGCGCCCGTCGGGGGTGACCTCCTCGTTGGCCAGCACGGTGCCCAGCCCGGGGCACCAGTTGACCGGTGCCTCCGAGATGTACGCCAGCCGGAACCCGTCGATCACCTCGCGCCGCTCGACCGGCGTCAGGTCGGCCCACGCGCGGCCGTCCTCCAGCGCCCGCGCGCCGGAGGAGAACTGCTCGATCAGCTCCTCGATCGGGCGGGCCTTCTGCGCGTCGGTGTCGAACCAGGAGTTGAAGATCCGCAGGAAGATCCACTGGGTCCAGCGGTAGAACTCGGTGTCGGTGGTGGCGACGCTGCGGCGGTCGTCGTAGGCCAGCCCCAGCCGGCGCAGCTGGCCACGGTACCGCTCGACGTTGGCCTCGGTGGTGACCCTCGGGTGCGTGCCGGTCTGCACCGCGTACTGCTCGGCGGGCAGGCCGAACGCGTCGAACCCCATCGGGTGCAGCACGTTGTAGCCGGCCATGCGGAAATACCGCGTGTAGCAGTCGGTGCCGATGTAGCCCAGCGGGTGGCCGACGTGCAGCCCCGAGCCGGACGGGTACGGGAACATGTCCATCACGTACAGCTTCGGCGCGCCCGCACGCGGGTGGCTCGGGTCGCTGAGCGGGCCGGTCGGGTTCGGCGCGTAGAAGGTGCTGTGCTCCGACCAGTAGTCCTGCCAGCACGCCTCGATGTCCGCCGCCATCCCCGCCGTGTAACGGTAGGGCGGGATGTCGACCGCTCCGTCGGTCACAGCCTCACTCATGACTTCTCGCCGCCTTCGGGTCTCGGGTGTCCAACATTGTCCGGGCATGAAAAAACCCCTCACGCAGGAGGGGTCGCCGTGCGGACGCAGTCAGTGCGTCAGCACGGCTCGCTAAGAAGCCGGACAGCCCATGTCATGCCTCGGAGTGTACCGCAGGGTCCGCGCCCGCTCGCAGCGCGTTTGGACCGGGCCCGGGCGAGCGGCGCGGTGGTTCAGTCACGGACGGCGGCCGGTACACCACCGGAGCACCGCACCTCGAACCGCAGCCGCTGCCCGGCCAGGCTGAACTCCACCCGCGACTTGTTGCGCGGCCCCGCCTGCAAGGAGACCAGGCTGCCACCGGCGGCGGGCTCGGCGCCGGTGACGTTGACCTGGTCGCCGGCGCACGCCGCGACGACGACCCCGCCGGGCGTGCCGATCCTGACGGGCGGCCCCTCCACCGGGGTGGTCTGCCCCCTGCCGGTGTTGCCGGTGTGCCCGGGGTTTCCGTTCCCGTTCGCGGCGTCTGTACCGACTGGGGCGCCGCCGCCCGATCCGCCGGCTCCGCCGGACGTGCCGCCGCTCCGACCGCCCGCACCGGCGCTCTGGCCGGCGTCCGCCGGGGTGTCCGGGGTGGCCGGGGTGTCCGGCGAGCCGGTCGCGGCCGGCACGCGGCGGGCCGCCCCCACTGTGACCTGCGGCTCGCTGGTCGGGCGGCTCAGCGCGAACGTCACCAGCAGCGCGGCCACCGCCACCACGACCGCCATCCCGGCGAGCACCCGCCGCCGCTCACCCGCGTCGTCACCGACCGTGCCCGTCGCGCGCTCTTCCTCGGCCGGCGCGTCCGTCGCGGGCTCTTCCTCGGCCGGCGCGTCCGTCGCGGGCTCTTCCTCAGCCGGCGCGTCCGTCGCGGGCTCTTCCTCGGCCGGCGCGTCCGTCGCGGGCTCTTCCTCAGCGGGCGCGACCGGGACGGGGTCGACCGGGGCGGTGGCGTCGCCGATGGCCGTGGTGTCGTCCGTCCGGGCCGCTGCTCCGGCGGCCGTCAGCCGCGGCGGCACCGCCGGTACCAGATGCAGCTCTTCGGCATTCGGACGCGGCGACACGCCCGCCGCCTCGGCGAGCACGGCCGCCGCCTCCTCCGCGGACGGGCGGGCCGCGGGCGCCTTGACCAGGCAGCGCATGCACAGGTCCCGGACCTGCGCCGGCACGCCCGGCAGGTCGGGCAGCGGATCGGGTGCGACGGTCACGTGCGAGCGCAGCATCTGGGCGGTGGTCTCGCCGTCCCACGGCAGGCGGCCGGTGAGGCACCGGTAGAGCAGCATCCCGAACGCGTACACGTCGCTGGCGGGCACAGCCTCGTCGCCGACGAGCCGCTCCGGCGCGAGATAGGCGGGCGTGCCGAGGACCAGGCCGGCGTCGTCGAGGCCGCCGTCCGGGTCGCCGTGGACGCCGACGATGCCGAAGTCGAGGAGCTTCGCCGCGCCCGGGGTGAGCACCACGTTGCCGGGTTTGACGTCGTGGTGCACGAAGCCCTCGGCGTGCGCGGCGGCCAGGCCGGCGGCGACCTCGGCGCAGACCCGGATCGCCGCGGCGGGGCTGAGCGGGCCCGCGGTCAGCCGCTCGGCGAGCGTCGGCCCGCGCAGCAGCTCCATCACGACGAACGGGCTGCCGCCGGCGGTCTCGCCGTAGTCGTAGACACCGGCGACGTTCGGGTGCGAAAGGCTCGCCGTGGCCCGCGCCTCGGTCCGGATCCGCTGGCGCCAGGCGGGGTCGGCGGCGAACGGGCCGGCGAGCACCTTGACAGCGACGGCCCGTCCGAGGACCTCGTCGCGGGCGTCCCAGACGACCGACATGCCGCCTTCGCCGAGCCGGTCGGCGAGGCGGTAGCGACCGTTGAGGAGCTGCCCGACATTCTGCTCCTCGTGCATGGGTCCAGTCTGCCGGAATCGGCGCCGGCCGCATCCCGGCAGATCCGTTTGTTGGACATTTGCGGGGGTACGTGCGGCTCGCCGCGGGCCCGCGGAAAAAACGTCGCGGACAGTCACGGCCGTGATGTCCGGAATGACGTTTTCCGGTGCGGCGCGGTGTGCGATCCCCGGCTAGCCTGAGGGGATATAAACGGCTCGGCTTGCCAACGTTTCCGTGCAACCGGGCGGTCCACCTACGGGTCTATCACCTAACGGTGGCCACAGCAGGACACGAGGAGGCCAGTTGACCAGGCACCGCACGTTCGAGGAGCTCGGGGCCCCACTCCCCAGCCCGGAGTTCCGCGCCGCGACCGATGCGATCGTCGCCAACATCGAGCAGGTCATCGAGGGCAAGACCGCCACTGTGCGGCTCGCGCTCGCCGTGCTGCTCGCTGAGGGCCACCTCCTCATCGAAGACGTACCCGGCGTCGGCAAGACCAAGCTCGCCAAGGCTCTGGCGAAGTCGATCGACTGTTCGGTCCGGCGTATCCAGTTCACGCCCGACCTGCTGCCCAGCGACGTCACCGGCGTCAGCGTCTACAACCAGGAGACGCGCGACTTCGAGTTCAAGCCGGGCGCGGTGTTCGCCAACATCGTCGTCGGCGACGAGATCAACCGGGCCTCGCCGAAGACGCAGTCGGCGCTGCTGGAGAGCATGGAGGAGCGGCAGGTCACGGTCGACGGCGCGACCTACCCGCTGCAGGTCCCGTTCATGGTCATCGCCACGCAGAACCCGATCGAGATGGAAGGCACCTACCCGCTGCCGGAGGCGCAGCGCGACCGGTTCACCGCCCGGATCGCGATGGGCTACCCCGACATGGGTGCCGAGCTCGCGATGCTCGACGTGCACGGCCGCCACGACGCGCTCGACGACATCCTGCCCGTCTCCGACGCCACCCAGGTCCGCCGCATGATCGCCACCGTCCGTGACGTGCACGTCGCCGACGCGGTGAAGCAGTATGCGGTCAACATCGTCACCGCCACCCGCGAGTCCGGCGAGCTGCGCCTGGGCTCGTCGCCCCGCGCGACGCTGCAGCTGCTGCGCACGGCCCGCGCCGTCGCCGCCCTCGAAGGGCGCGAGTTCGTGCTCCCCGACGACCTGCAGGCCCTGGCCGTGCCGGTCCTCGCGCACCGGGTCATCCCGACCGCCGAGGCGCAGCTGTCCCGCCGCACCACCGACGCGATCATCGCCGAGCTCGTCCACCGGCTGCCGCTGCCCTCGGACCGGCAGCCGCGCTCGCCGTATGACACCCGACCGGCCGACCGCACCCAGCCGCGCGGGCAACAGTTCGGGGGTCGCTGAGCATGCGGGAGGCGCTGCGGGGGCTCACCACCCGGGGCCGTAGCTTCCTGGCCGCCGCCGCAGCGGCCCTCATCGCGTCGCTGATCCTGGGCGAGCGCGACCTGCTCCGGGTGGCGGTGCTGCTCGCGGCGCTGCCGCTGCTGTCCGCCGCGTATGTGGGCCGCACCCGATACCGGCTGTCCTGCAGCCGCACCCTGGACCCGCACCGGGTGCAGGTCGGCGCCAGCGCGCGGGTGATCCTCCGCCTGCAGAACCTGTCCCGCCTGCCCACCGGCACGATGCTGCTCGAGGACCGGCTGCCGTATGCGCTCGGCAGCCGGCCGCGGCTGGTGCTGGAGAAGCTGGGCGCGCACCAGGCCAGCTCCGTGGCCTACACGGTGCGCGCCGACGTCCGCGGCCGGTATGAGGTCGGCCCCCTGGTCGTGCGGCTCACCGACCCGTTCGGGCTGTGCGAGCTGACCAGGGCGTTCCCGTCGGTCGACCGGCTCACCGTCATCCCGCAGGTCGTGCCGCTGCCGTCGGTGCGCCTCGCCGGCGAGTTCGCCGGCTCCGGGGAGAGCCGCGCCCGGTCGGTGGCCGTGCACGGCGAGGACGACGCCGCGACCCGCGAATACCGCTACGGCGACGACCTGCGCCGGGTCCACTGGCGCTCCACCGCCCGGACCGGCGAGCTCATGGTCCGCCGCGAGGAGCAGCCGTGGGAGAGCCGGGCGACGGTCGTGCTCGACACGCGCTCCACCGCCCACCGCGGCGAGGGACCGACCGCCAGCTTCGAGTGGGCGGTGTCCGCCGCGGCCAGCGTCGCGGTGCACCTGCGCCACGCGGGCTACAAGATGCGCCTGGTCACCGACGCCGGGGTCGACGTCGACGCGACCGAGATCGACGGCGACGGTCCGCTGCTGGATCAGCTGGCCGATGTACGGCTGGCGCAACGCGGCGACATCGGCACGCTCATCGAGCGGGTCCGGCGGCGCAGCGACGGCGGCCTGATCATCGGCATCTTCGGGCTCCTGTCGTCGGCGGAGGCCGAGCTCCTGGCCGGGTTCCGGTCCAACAACGCGACCTGCGTCGCCCTGTTCATCGACTCCTCGACGTGGCTCAACCTGCCGACGGCGGCCCGCGAGGAGGCCGACAAGGCCCACGGCGTCGCCTCCCTCGCGCTGCTGCGCAGCGGGTGGCGGGTCGTCGAGGTCCCGCACGGTGCGAAACTGCCGGCACTGTGGCCACAAGCCGGACGGGGGTCGCAGGGCTTCGCCTGGCGGGCCGCGTCGGCCGAGAGCGTCGCCGGAGGCGTGCGGTGAACCAGCGCAAGCACCTGACCCTGATCGCTGCGGGGTCCGCCTACCTGTCGGCGCTGCCGCTGTTCAACGTCTTCGAGGAGATCACCTGGGCGGTCCGGGCGTTCCTCGTCGTGGCCGCCATGTGCGGCGTGGCGCTGCTGGTCCGCAGCCTGCGGGCGCCGACGTGGGCGCCGAGCGCCGCGATGGCGGTCGCCGCGCTGTTCGGGCTGACCTGGCTCTACCCGAGCTCCAGGGAGTACATCGGGATCATCCCCTCCCCCGACACGCTCAAGCACTTCGGCCGGCTGCTGAGCACCGCGTCGACCGAGATGAGCGAGTTCGCAACGCCGGTCGGTGACCGGCCCGGCTTCCTGTTCCTGGCCACGCTCGGCGTCGCGGTCGTCGCCCTCGTCGTCGACCTGTTCGCCGTCGTGCTGCGCCGCCCGGCCCTCGCCGGCCTGCCGATGCTCGCGATCTACTCGGTGCCGGTCACCGTCACCGCCGAGAGCACCAGCTGGCTGCCGTTCGCGCTCGGCGCCGTCGGGTTCCTGTGGCTGCTGGTCACCGACAACGTCGACCGGGTCCGCCGCTTCGGCCGCCGCTTCACCGGCGACGGCCGCGACGTCGACCTGTGGGAGCCCTCGCCGCTCGCCGCCGCCGGCCAGCGCCTCGGCGCGGTCGGTGTGATCGCGGCCGTGCTGCTGCCGCTCGTGCCGTTCGCGATGCCCGCCGGCGTGATCGACTCGATCGGCGCCGGCGCGGGTGGCGGTGGCGGGATCGGCCCCGGCGGCAAGAACGGCAAGCAGGTCAGCATGTTCGCCCTGCTCTCCGGCCAGCTCAACCGGGACAAGTCCTTCGACATGGTCAAGGTGACCAACGTCAGCAACGACCCCAACCCGTACTACCTGCGCTTCAACGTGCTCGAGGAGCTCACCAGCAAGGGCTTCAACGCCAAGCCGATCACCGGCGGCAAGAGCGTCAGCGCCGGCCTGGCCGCCCCGGGCTGGAACGGGTCCGTGAAGACCACCACCCACAAGGCCAGCATCGAGGTCACCAACGAGCTGGCGATCTACTTCCTGCCGATCTACACCTGGCCGACGAAGCTGGAGAAGATCGACAACAACTGGTCCTTCGACCCGAACACCGCCGTCGTGTACTCCAGCAAGCAGACGACGGCGAAGAAGAAGTACACGGTCGAGTACACCCGCCCCGAGATCAGCCCCGACGACCTGCGCAAGGCCGCGCCGATCAAGGAGAACGACCCGGCGGTGCACGGCACCCTGACCGTCCCGGCCAACAACACCGTCAAGGACAAGGTCGCCGAGCTCACCAAGGGCAAGACCACGGAGTACGACAAGGTCAAGGCGATCTACGAGTACTTCTCGCAGGCCAACGGCTTCGTCTACGACACGAGCACCGGCTCGGACACCAGCGGCTCGGCCATCGCCGACTTCCTCAAGAACAAGCGCGGCTACTGCGCCCAGTACGCGGCCGCCTTCGGCTGGCTCCTGCGCGAGGCGAAGATCCCGTCCCGGGTCGCCTTCGGCTTCGCCCGCGGCGGCACCCGCCAGGGCCAGACGATGACGCTCACCAACTTCAACCTGCACGCGTGGACCGAGGTGTACTTCCCGGGCTACGGCTGGCTGCCCTTCGACGCCACGCCCCCGCAGGCGATCGGCGGGTCGGTCTCCACGTCGTACCTGCCCAACGCCGCCAGCGAGCAGATCGACCCGGCCGACGAGAACCTCCGCAACCGCCCCGGCGGCGCCCCGAGCAGCAGCGCCGAGGCCGCCCCCGCCGGCGACAGCGGCAACAACCCCGGCAACGTCGGCGGCGTCGGCCCCGAGACGCAGGACGCCACGCTGGTCTCGGTGCTCGCCGTCGGCGGCGCCTGGCTCCTGGGCAGCCTGCTCGTCGTGGCGCTGCTCCTGTCCCCGGCCCTCGTCCGCAACCGCACCCGCCGCACCCGCCTGACGGCCGCGGCCGCGGCCAAGGACGTGTCGGGCGGCCCACCCCCCGAAGGCGCCCCACCGGGCGTCATGGTCCTGCTCGCCGACGACGGCGAGGCCCGCTCCCAGGCCCACCACGCCTGGGACGAGCTGGTCGACACGATGGTCGACTACAACGTCTCCGTCGACGACGCCGAAACCCCCCGCGCCACGGTCAACCGCCTCGTCACGAAGGAACGCCTCCGCGACAAGGCCGAGCAGGGCGTCCGCCTGCTGAGCACCGTGGAGGAGCACGCCCGTTACGCCCGAACCCCCCTGACCGGCGGCCAGCTCCGCTCAGCCGTCGACGACGTCAGGACCGCGTTCGCCGCCCGCGCCACCCGCAAGACCCGCATCCTGGCAGTCCTCCTGCCCCCGTCGGTCCTGCGCCGCTGGCGCGCCGCCACCACCCAACGCTCCAGCAACGCCACCCTGGCCCTGGGCCGAGCCTGGGACAAACTCATGCGCGCCATCAGCGTCCGCCGCTTCGTAGCCCGCCGCGCCGACCGCTGACCTACCCGTGCCAACCAGGCGCCCCGGACCCTTCCACCCGTCCGGGGCGCCCCTCTTCACCCCCACCCACCCCACCGCAACAGCAACGTGCCGGAACAGCCCCGCCCGGCAACAGCCCCCGGCAACAGGGGGACAGCTAAATCGACGGGGATGGGACAGCCCGACCCGGCAACAGCCACGGCCAGACGACAGCCACAGCTCAGGCAACGGGGACGGCCACGGGGCCGCGACGGCCAGACGACGCCCCAGGCGACAACCCCGGCGACTTGGACAGCCACAGTCCAGGCCACGACCGCAGCCCCGGCGACAGCGACAGCGCCCACTGCGACCATGCCCGTGTGCCGGCACCGCCGCCCCGCCGCCACCACCCCTGATCAACGCCCTGCACCGACACGGACAGCGACGTCATGACCTAGCCCCCGCAGTCACACCGGCAGGACACCCACCGACGCGATGATCCAAGGCCAGATCTGGCCACCCCGACAGCCAGAACCATCCTTCGATCAACCGCCAACGCCACCAGCACCACCCTCACCGCCGCAACGCCCCTCGACACAGCGATCAGGGACACGACCGGCCCCGCCAACACCCGGCACGATCCTCTGATCAACACCCTGCACCGGCACCGGCAGCGACCGTCATGACCCAGTCCCCGCAGCCACACCGGCAGGACACCCACCGACGCCATGATCCAAGGCCAGATCTGGCCACCCCGACAGCCAGAACCATCCTTCGATCAACCCAACAACACCACCCTCACCGCCACCGACACCCGGCACCGTCCTCTGATCAACCCACCACGCGACGATCAGGGCCGCGAGTGCCGTACCCCCGGGCCCAGCGCTCAACGGCTGATCACCCTCAACCCGGCCGCCGACGCGGAGCCACCGTCCGCGGCGCACCGTGCCACCTGCTCCGGCCCAGCGTGCCGGCCAACTGCCCCCACCCGAACGTCACCGACACACCCCACGCCCACCCACCCGGCTCACCGAAAACCGACCCTCGACGGAACCACAAGCCGCCGTCAGAGGAGCCTGCGGTCCGGGACAACGCGCCTGGCCAGACCGCGGCACAGGATCACCCGCGCCGTGCTGGTCCCGTGGACGAGAGTTCCAGGGGATGGTCCGGCGGCGGCGTGGCTCTGGGCGGGCTGCCAGGGGGTGAGCTGTGGGCGAGGGGTGACCTGAAGGGTGAGCCGCGGCGCAGGTGCGACGCAGGCCAGGAGCGAGACAGCCCTCCTCCGAGGTGTGGGGGCGGGCTGGGCAGTCGGTGGAGGAGTACCCCGCGCGCTGGGCAGACGGGTGGGCGCGTCGACGAGGAACCCGTGTCGACGCGCCCTTGCCTGGCCCGGGTGGGGTCAGGCGTCGCCTTCAGGGCGGCGGCGCCAGCGCTCTTCCAGGCGGTCGACCAGGCCGCCCCTGCGCTGCTGCCGGGTACGGCGTGTGGCCGTGCCGCCGACGGCGTGCAGGTCGGTGCTCTGTCCGCGGCGGTACGCCTGGACGCCGAAGACGAGGGCGCCCAGCATGACGACGAAGCCGCCGACGCCGAGGGGTGGGATTGAGATGGCGACGCCATAGACCAGTAGCGCCATGCCGGCGAGTAGGAGCACCGCGGCGGCGATCATCCGACGCTTGGCATGGAACCGCGGGTCGGTGGCTCGCACCGCCGAGGCAAACTTGGGGTCCTCGGCTAGCGACCGCTCGATCTGCTCGAACAGCCGCTGCTCGTGTTCCGAGAGCGGCACGGCACTCCTCCCCGGTCGCGAAGGTCGACCCTGATGGACCGACAGTCCGGCACAGCCCGTCGGGCTGCGTACTGGCAAGTTTACGAGGGGCTCACCGGGTCGGAAAGCGGGACGATGGTCCGGCCGTGCCGATTTTCCGTCGAGTCGTGCTCTATCTGCCCCCATTGTGGCGTGTCGGCGGTCCGGAAGGTGGGTCGGGGGCGGGTGCGGCGCCATTGCCGTCGCCGCGGAGGCCGTCGCCGCGCAGGAGGCTGGCGGGCTTGACGAGGCCCGCGCCGAAGCGGGCGGCGACCGCATCGGCGGCGCGTTCGGCGTCGCGCCAGCCGTGGTCGCGCTCACCGAGCGTCATCTGGCGTGGCGCTCCGTCAGCGGAGGAGAGGCTCTCGACGCGGACGCCGATGAGGCGGATGCGCTCGCCAGGGCGGGCGGAGGTGAACAGGGTCCACGAGATCTCGAAGATCTCCCGGGCGACGTCGGTCGGGATGTCTACGGTGCGTGATCGGCTCAGGGTTTGGAAGTCGGCGAGCCTGATCTTGACCGCGATGGTGCGGCCGGCCTGGCCGGCGTGGCGGAGGCGCTGGGCGACCTTGTTGGACAGGGCGAGCATCGTGCGTCGGATGATTGACAGGTCGCTGACGTCGACGTCGAACGTGGTCTCGGCGCCGATCGACTTCTCCACGTGGTCGGGAATCACCCGTCGGGGGTCACGCGCCCACGACAGCTCGTGCAGATGGTGGGCGGCGGCGTCGCCGACGGCGGCGCGGAGCATGCCGAGCGGGGCGGCGGCGAGGTCGCCGACGGTCTTGAGGCCGAGCCGCTGGAGGGTCTCGGCGGTCCGGTCGCCGACGCCCCACAGGGCGCCGACGGGCAGCGGGTGCAGATACCGCAGGGCCAGGGCGGTCGGGACGACGGCCATGCCGTCGGGCTTGGCGCGGGTCGAGCCGAGCTTCGCCATGAACTTCGTCGAGGCCACCCCCACGGAGCAGGTCAGCCGCTGCTCGGTGGCGACCCGGCGGCGGATCAGGGCGGCGATCTCGGCGGGGCGGCCGAGCAGCTTGCGGGCGCCGGCCACGTCGAGGAACGCCTCGTCGAGCGACAGCGGCTCGACCAGCGGCGTCACGTCGCGGAAGATCGCCATGACCGCGCGGGACGCCTCCGTGTAGGCGGCGAAGTCGGGCGGCAGGAAGATCGCGTGCGGGCAGAGCCGCTGCGCTCTGCTGCCGGGCATGGCGCTGCGCACCCCGAACCGGCGGGCCTCATAGCTGGCGGCGGACACGACGCCACGCGGCCCCGCGCCGCCGACGATGACGGCCTTGCCGCGCAGCTCCGGGCGGCGGCGGATCTCGACCGACGCGTAGAACGCGTCCATGTCGACGTGCAGCACCGTGCAGCCGGTGTCGTCGGCGTCGGGTCCGAACTCCCCCGCGCCCGAACCGTCCCTCGGCACCACCTGACTCCGCCCCATGCCCGCACTCTAGCCAGACCCCCCGACAAAAACGGCAAGAGAAAACGGCAAGCCAGACCCCGGCAGACAATCGGCGGCGTTTGACGGGAAGTTAGGATTGCCTTACCTTCCTTGGATGGCCCTCCTCGCGCTGACGTCGCCGCTGGCGCCCGTCGTCGCGGCCGTGGAAGGCCTCAGGCTGCAGCATCCGGACCTCGTCCGCTGCGTCGCGCGGGGGTTGATGACCAGCGGCGGCGACGGCTGGCGCCCCGGCACGGACCGGTGCGCCCTCGCCGTGCTCCTGGTCGCGGGCTGGACCAGGGCGCGCAGGGTGCCGCTGCCGGCCTGCGGCGAGACGTTCCTCAACCAGGCCGGCCAGCTCGGGATCCGCCGGGCGCGGGTGGCGGTCCTGTGCGACGACCCCGTCGCGGGAGCACCCGGCGTGGTGGTCGCCGCGTCGAGGCACGAGCTGCTCCAGATCGTCCTGGAGCACGCGGTCGACGCGGGGCCGGAGCTGCGGAGCACGCTCCAGAGGTTGAAGGCCTAGCTGCGCACCACCAGCAGCGGGATCTGCATCTCCGCCGCCGTGCTCGACCCGTGGAACGCCACCATCTTCGTATACCGCAGCGGCTCGTGCTCCGTGGCCATGATCGCCCACCGCTCGTGGCAGATGACGACCACGTCGCCGACGCGGGCGAGGTGCTGCTGCGGGATCGGCCCGAACCAGCCTCCCGCGACCGCCTCGTCGCGGCTGAGCACGGTGGCCCGGTCCCCGAGGACCCCCCGCCAGGTGGCGATGACGTCGTCGTGCGCGCCGGGGACGGCGTGCAGATACCGCACCCGGGGCTCCCCCGCGACGACCGCGACGCCGGCCCGCAGCCGGGCGTCCTGGTCGAGGTCGAGGCGCCGGTCGGCGGGGATGTCGACCTGCCCGTGGTCGGCGGTCACGACCAGCGCCGAGTTGGGCAGCAGCCCGTCGACGAGGCGGGTGAGGAGCCGGTCGGCGTCGGCGACGGCCGTCCGCCACTCGCCGGTCCCGATACCGAAGTCGTGGCCGGCGCGGTCGACGTCGGGCAGGTACCCATACACGAGGCGGGAGGACCGCAACGCGAACAGCATCGAGGCCGCGACCTCGTCATAGGCGATCCCGGCGCCGAACCGGGCGCCGCGGTAGGCGGACACGGACAGGCCGGTCCGCTCGAACTTCGGGTTGCTGACGACGGTGGGGGCGAGCCCCGCGTTGCCGGCCCGGGTGAACGCGGTCGGCAGCGGCTGCCACTGCGCGGGGTCGGGCTGGTCCTCCCAGTGCAGGTGGTTGACGAGCTTGTCGGTGCCGGGCTGGTTGAGCACGATGCCGACGATGCCGTGGGCGCCGGGCGGGGCGCCGGTGCCGAGGGTGACGAGGCTGACCGGGGTCGTCGACGGGAAGCCTGCGGTGATCGAGCGGGCGGTGCCGAGCCGGCCACCGAGGAAGTCGGTGATCGTCGGCGCGTGGGGCGCGGCGACGCCGAGCTGGTGCCAGCCGAGCCCGTCGAGGAGCAGCACGGCGACCCGGTCGACGCCGGCGAGGGCGGCGCCGAGGCCGAGGGCGTCCCGCTCATACGGCATCCCGAGGACGCTCAGCACGCTGGGCATGATCTCGGCGAGGCTCGCCTGCCCGTAGCGGGGTGCGACGGGGTCGAGCACGCCCATCAGTGTCTCCTGCAGAGCAGGTGCAGCTGGGTGGCGATGTCCCGGTAGGGCGGGGTGCCGGCGAGGGCCAGCTCGAACGCCTGCAGCGCCTCCGGCTCGCTCTCCGCGACGCTGCCGGGCACCAGGTCGGCGATGATCCGGACGCCGTGGATCTGCTCGACCTCGAACCCGCAGCCGGTCAGCAGGGCCGTGGCGGTGCCGACGTCATAGCGCCGGCTGAGCCGGTCGCGGGTGTCGCCGCGCCCGTCGGGGCTGGCGACGAGCAGCGACGCGGCGGCGAGGTGCCCGCCGATCGCCTTGGCGAGGACGGCGGCGGCCCGGTTGGCGACGACGACGCTGGCGGCGCCGCCGGGGCGCAGGGTCGCGGCGAGCGCGGTGACGACCTTGTGCGGGTCGTCGACCACCTCGAGCATGCTGTGGCACAGCACGAGGTCGACGCTGCCGGGCGGGACGAGGTCGGCGAGGCCGTCGCCGTCGCCCTGCACGGCGGTGATCCGGTCGGCGACGCCGGCCTCGTCGGCCCGCCTGGTGAGCGCGGCGAGGGCGTCGGGGCTGGGGTCGACGACGGTGACGGCGTGCCCGGCGCGGGCCAGCGGCACGGCGAACCCACCGGTGCCGCCGCCGACGTCGAGGGCGGTCAGGGGGTGGTCGGCCGCGGCGATCTCGCGTCGCAGGACCTGCCAGACCACCGCGGTGCGTGGCGACGCCACTGAGGACTCCACCCCCCGACCTTAATACCCACCTACGACACAACCGGCAGGTATACCTGCCCGCCCGACGCGACGAACTCCTCGGACTTCGCCTGCATCTCCAGCGACAACGACTGGCTGATCTTCATGGAGCAGAACTTCGGGCCGCACATCGAGCAGAAGTGCGCCGTCTTCGCCGCCGACGCCGGGAGCGTCTCGTCGTGATACGAGCGCGCCGTGTCGGGGTCCATCGCCAGGTTGAACTGGTCCTCCCAGCGGAACTCGAACCGCGCCTTGGACAGCGCGTCGTCCCACGCCTGCGCGCCGGGGTGGCCCTTGGCGAGGTCGGCGGCGTGCGCCGCGATCTTGTACGCGATGACGCCGGCCTTGACGTCGTCGCGGTTCGGCAGCCCGAGGTGCTCCTTCGGCGTGACGTAGCAGAGCATCGCCGTGCCGTACATGGCGATCATGGCGGCGCCGATGGCGCTGGTGATGTGGTCGTAGGCGGGCGCGACATCGGTGGTGAGCGGTCCGAGCGTGTAGAACGGCGCCTCGTGGCACCACTCCATCTGCAGGTCCACGTTCTCCTTGATCTTGTGCATGGGCACGTGGCCGGGGCCTTCGATCATGACCTGCACGTCGTGCTCCCACGCCACCTTCGTCAGCTCGCCCAGGGTGCGCAGCTCCGCGAGCTGCGCCTCGTCGTTCGCGTCGGCGATCGAGCCGGGGCGGAGCCCGTCACCGAGGGAGAAGGCGACGTCGTACCGGGCGAAGATCTCACACAGCTCGGCGAAGTGCGTGTACAGGAAGTTCTCCTCGTGACGCGCCAGGCACCAGGCGGCCATGATCGAACCGCCCCGGGAGACGATGCCCGTCACCCGGCCGACGGTCATCGGCACGTACCGCAGCAGCACCCCGGCATGGACGGTCATGTAGTCGACGCCCTGCTCGGCCTGCTCGATGACCGTGTCGCGGTACGCCTCCCAGGTCAGCTTGAGCGGGTCGCCGCCGACCTTCTCCAGGGCCTGGTAGATCGGCACGGTCCCGATCGGCACCGGCGAGTTGCGCACGATCGCCTCGCGGGTGGCGTGGATGTGCTTGCCGGTGGACAGGTCCATGACCGTGTCCGCGCCCCACTTCGTCGCCCAGGTGAGCTTCGCGACCTCCTCCTCGACGCCGGAGGAGACCGCGGAGGTGCCGATGTTGGCGTTGACCTTCACCAGGAAGCGGCTGCCGATCACCATCGGCTCGCTCTCGGGGTGGTTGACGTTGTTGGGCAGGATCGCCCGCCCGGCCGCGATCTCGTCGCGCACCAGCGACGGGTCGACACCCTCGCGGATCGCCACGAACTCCATCTCCGGCGTGATGATCCCCTGCCGCGCGTAGTACAGCTGCGTCCGCTCTCCGCCATGATCGCCGCTGCGTGCCGCGATCCACGGCGCGCGCAGCGGCGGGAGGCCGGCGGGCGGGTCGTTCAGCGGGCCGCTGGTGTCGTAGAGGCGCACCGGTGGGTTGCCGCCGCTCAGCTCGACCTCGGCGAACGGCACACGGATGTCGTCGCGGGACCCCTGGACGTGGACCTTGCGCTTCATGGCGCATCCTTTCGTGGGCTGTGGGCACGGCGAAGCGGGCACGCCATGAGGCGCACCTGTTCGCGTTTTCGGCAGATGTACTGAGCGAGCGGGCCGGACCAGAAGATCCGCGGGCCGGACCTGGTGGGTTACGGAAGCGGGCCGGAGAAGGGACCCCACGCGAGCGGACCGTGCCCGGCGCCGAGCCGCCAGCCGGACGAGGCGCTCAAGGCCGACTGCACGTACTGCTTCGCCCCGGCGAGCGCCTCGGCGAGAGGCTCCCCGAGCGCGAGCCGGGCCGCGGTCGCCGCCGCGAACGTGCACCCGGTGCCGTGGTTGTTCGCGGTGTCGACCCACGGCAGCGACAGCAGCTCGACGGTGCCGCCGACGCAGACGACGTCGACGGCGTCGCGGCTGCCGCGCAGGTGGCCGCCCTTCACCACGACACACTTCGGTCCGGTCGCGGCGAGGTCCTGGGCGGCCTTGATCGCGTCGTCGACGTCGGTGACGTCCCGGCCGAGCAGCACCGACGCCTCCCGCAGGTTGGGCGTGACGACGGCGGCGTGCGGAAAGAGCAGGTCGAGGTACGCGCGCTCGGCGTCCCGGGTGAAGAGCCGGTCCCCGGACGACGCGACGAGCACCGGGTCGACGACGAGGCCGGGCAGCCGCGGCGCGTACGACGCGACGAGGGCGACGGTCTCGGGTGTGGCGAGCATGCCGGTCTTGACGGCGGCGACGGGCAGGTCGGCGAGGACCGCGTCGAGCTGCGCCCCGACGAACCCGGGGTCGACGGCGGAGATCCCCCGCACGCCGACGGTGTTCTGCGCGGTGAGGGCGGTGATCACGCTGGTGCCGAAGACCCGGTGCGCGGCGAACGTCTTCAGGTCCGCCTGGATCCCCGCACCCCCACCGGAGTCGGACCCGGCGATGGTCAGCGCAACACTCGGGTTCACGCCGTCACCTCCGCTGCGCTCCGGGCCGCTCACGCGGTCATCAGCTCCTTGACGAACCTCGCGGGGTCGTCGGCGCGCATGACGGCGCCCATGACGGCGACGCCCGCGGCTCCCTCGTCGAGGCAGTCCCGGACCCGCGCGGGCGAGTCGACGCCGCCCAGGGCGTACACCGGCAGCGGGACGACCAGTGCCATCCTGGCGAACGCGGCCAGGCCCAGCGGGGGGCCGTAGCCGGGCTTGGACCGGGTCGGGAAGATCGGCGACAGGGTCGCGAACCCCGCCTTCGCCTCGGCCGCGGCGAAGAGCTCCGCCTGGTCGTGGCACTTGCGGAACGCGGCCGTGTCCTCCGCCAGCACGAGCCGGCCCTTGACGCCGTCGAGCATGCCGCGGAGCCGGTCGGCGAGGTCGGCGCGGGCCCCCTCGGGCAGGTCCTGCTCGCCGAGGACGACCAGCCGCGCGCCGCCGTCGATCGCCCGGTTGACCACCTCGTCGAGCGGCCGGTGCGCCTGCCGGCGGTCGGTGAACAGCACCAGCCTCGTCACCATGGCAGTCCCCCCATCGGGCTCGAGGCGGTCGCGTACAGGCGGCGCGGGATCCTCCCGGCGGTGTGTGCGAGCCGGCCCGCCTCGACGGCGAGCCGCATCGCCGCCGCCATGCGCGCGGGGTGTTCGGCGCGGGTGACCGCGGTCGCGAGCAGCACCCCGTCGCAGCCGAGCTCCATCGCCAGCGCCGCGTCGGAGGCGGTGCCGATCCCGGCGTCGAGGATGACCGGCACGGTCACCTTCTGCCGGATGAGCGCGATGTTGTGCGGGTTGCGGATGCCGAGGCCGGAGCCGATGGGCGCGCCGAGCGGCATGACCGCGGCGCATCCGGCGTCGGCGAGGCGCTGGGCGAGGACCGGGTCGTCGGTGGTGTACGGCAGGACCGTGAACCCGTCCTCGACGAGCCGCTCCGCGGCGGTGACCAGCTCGACCGCGTCGGGCAGCAGCGTCTCCTCGTCGCCGATGACCTCCAGCTTGACCCACGCCGTGTCGAACGCCTCCCTGGCCAGGTGGGCGAGCTTCACCGCCTCGGTCGCCGTGTAGCAACCGGCGGTGTTGGGCAGCACCCGCACGCCGCACCGTTCGACGACGTCGAGCAGCGACGGTGCGCCCGGGTCGAGCCTGCGCAGCGCGACCGTGACGAGCCCGGTGCCGCTGGCCCGGATCGCGGCCTCGAGCGCGGCGTGGCTGGTCGCCCCGCCGGTGCCGAGGATGAGCCGCGACGGCAGGTCCTCCCCGGCGATGCCGAGCTTCGCACCGTCACCGTTGCCGGCGCCGCCGATGGCGCCGTTGCCGAGGTCAGCCACCTTGGACCGCCGTGAGGACGTCGATGGTGTCGCCGTCGACCGGCCTGGTCCCGGCCCAGTCGGCCCTCGGCACGACGGACCCGTTCAACGCGACGGCGACGCCCCGCGGGTCGGCGACCCCGGCGAGGCCACGGACGACGTCGGCGACGGTCGCGGTGTCGTCCACATCGGCGGCGACCGCGTTGACCACGAGCTGCATACGGCTCACTCCTGACTCCCTGCGCCGGCATGATCCGGATCAGGTTCGACGGTCGGGGGCTGACAGCCCCCCTCTCAGCCCGGTCATACCGGACTCCCGTGGGGTACGAGCTGACCATAACCCCGCCGCGGTCCTCAGGTAAAGCGGCCCACCCCGTACGCGCTGATGTCCACATCCGTCGATCCCTTGGTGACCAGGTCGGCGACGGCGTGCGCGGTGACCGGCGCGAGGAGCACCCCGTGCCGGTAGTGCCCGCCCGCGACGTACACGTCGCCGTGCGGGTGCCCTTCGAGCCGGCCGAGGATCGGGGCGTTGTCCGGGGTCCCAGGCCGCAGGCCGGCGAGGGTCTCCGCGAGCGCCAGCTCGGCGACCCCCGGCAGCAGGTCCGCGGCAGGTCGCAGCAGGTCGAGCACCCCACCGGCGGTCACCGTCGTGTCGGCACCGCGCTCCTCCTCCGTCGCCCCGACGACCAGCTCCCCGTCGGCGCGCGGCACCAGGTACACGTGCCGCCCCAGCGCGACGCCCCGCACGACGTGCGTGAGCAGCGGCTCGGCCCCCCGCAACCGGAGCAGCTGTCCCTTCACCGGCCGCACCGGCAGCCCGGTCAACCGCCCGATCCCGATCCCGTTCGCGATGATGATCACATCGTCCCGCAGGCTGGACAGATCCTCGACGTCCCGCTCCACCCACGTGACCGGCAGCCGCTGCGACCGCAGCGCCGCGAGCAGCAGCCGCGGGTCGACCTGATGGTCCCCGGTCGCCTTCGCCCCGCCGCGCACCCGCGGGCTGAGCATCGGCTCCAGCTCCCGCAGCTCCCGCCCCCGCAGCGGCTCGACCGGCAGCCCCGCCCGCAGGTAGTAGTCGACGAGCCGCCGCACCTCGGTGAGGTCGTCCTCGGTGAGCGCGACGAGCAGCGTCCCCTCCCTCCGGTACCCCAGCGGCATCCCGGTCGCCGCGCTCAGCTCCGCCGCGAACCCGGGCCACCGCCGCATCGACTCGAGCATCAGCCCCTGCAGCGCCTCCTCCCCGAAGCTCGCCTCGGCCGCCGGCGCCAGCATCCCCGCCGCGACCCGGCCCGCCCCCCGCCGCGGGTCCCGGTCGTACACGGTGACCCGCTCCCCACGCCGCACCAGCTCCCACGCGACGCTGAGCCCGACGATCCCTCCCCCGACGATCCCGACCTTCACGCCACCCCTCCAGCCGGACCCTGCCCCGACGCCGCATGCCCACCGGCATGGCCCGCGCCCAGCGAGCGCGGCGGACCGCCTTCCCCAGACGGACACGGGCCGTCGCCCTCCCGGGACGGACACGGGCCGTCGCCCTTCCGGGACGGGCGGGGGCCGTCGCCTCCCTCGGATAAGTCCAGGCGCAAGCGCCCGGATTTATCCGATATTTCGCTTTTATCCGGCGGCAAGACGGCGGTTGAAGTGGTCATGGAATCAGCAGCGCGATCGGCCGCCGAACTGGTCGCGGAATCAGTGGCGCGATCGGCCGCCGAACTGCTCGCGGAGTCAGTAGCGCGATCGGCCGCCGAACTGGTCGCGGCCGTTCCGGACGCGGAGACGGCAGCGAACGGAGAAGCGTCGGAAGAGGAGCGGCTGACCGGGGAAGCATCACCCGCCGAGGAGGAGCCGGTAGCGGAAGCAGCGCCGACGGGACCACCCACCGCAGACGCCGCAGACGCCCCAGACGCAGTGACCGGCGAAGCAGCCGACCCGGACTGAGCGGGCGGGGAAGGTCGGGTCGGGAGGGAAGCCGTTGACGGAGGGGCGGCGGCGAGGACGGCGGCGAAGGCGGCGGCCGCCGCGGCCGGGTCGGGGGCGGTGCTCATCGCACCGACGACGGCGACGGCGTGGGCCCCCGCCGCGAACAACGTCGCGGCGCGCGACGGGGTGACGCCACCGATCGCGATGACCGGGACGTCGACCGCCTCGACGACGGCGCGCACGCCGGAAGGGCCGATGGCGGCGGGGAGGCCGGTCTTCGTGGTGGTCGAGTACGCGGGACCCACGCCGAGGTAGGAGGCGCCGTCGGCGACCGCCTGGCGGGCCGAGGCGGGGTTGCGGGCGGTCGCGCCGAGGATCGCGTGCGGGCCCAGGACCCGGCGGGCGGCGGACACGGGCAGGTCGTCGGCGCCGACGTGGGCGCCGTCGGCGCCGGCGGCGAGGGCGATGTGCAGGCGGTCGTTGACGAGGCAGACGGCGCCCGCGGCGCGGCAGAGGGCGACGACGCGCAGGGTCAGCTCGTACGCCTCACGGTCGGTGACGCTGTCCTCGGGGCGGACCTGGACGACGGTGAAGCCGGCGGCGAGCGCGTGCCCGACGACGCCGAGGACGTCGCGGCCGGGCCGGGTATCGGTGATGAGATGAAGTCGTCCTAGCACCGCGATAGTTTTTCAGACATGAAGCAGGTGCGACTTGGCCGGACCGGGCTGAAGGTCTCCGAGATCTGTCTCGGCATGATGAGCTACGGCGATCCCGCGTGGCGTGACTGGGTGCTCGACGAGGAGGCCGCGGACCCGTTCGTGCGGCGTGCCGTCGAGGCCGGGATCACGTTCTTCGACACCGCCGACGTCTACTCCCTCGGCGCCAGCGAGACCGTGACGGGGCGGCTGCTGGCGAAGTACTTCCCGCGCCGCGACGACTACGTGCTGGCCACCAAGGTGTACAGCGTGATGAGCGACCGCCCCAACGACTCGGGGCTGTCGCGCAAGCACATCCTCGCCGGCATCGACAACTCGCTGCGGCGGCTCGGCGTCGACCACGTCGACCTGTACCAGATCCACCGCTTCGACCCGGAGACCCCGGTCGAGGAGACCATGGCGGCGCTGCACGACGTCGTGCGGTCGGGGAAGGCCCGGTACATCGGCGCTTCCAGCATGTACGCGTGGCAGTTCGCGAAGATGCAGCACACGGCCCGGGCCAACGGCTGGACGGAGTTCGTGTCGATGCAGAACCACTACAACCTCGTCTACCGCGAGGAGGAGCGGGAGATGCTGCCGCTCTGCGCCGACCAGGGCATCGGCGTCATCCCGTGGAGCCCCCTCGCCAGGGGCATGCTGGCCGGCAACCGCGGGCGCGGCGACGAGCGGCGCACGACGAGGGCGGCGAGCGACGCGTTCAGCTCCATGTACACCGACGACGACTTCGCCGTCGTGGACGTCAACGCGGAGGTGGCCGGCGAGCGCGGGGTCGCCCCGGCGCAGGTGGCGCTCGCGTGGCTGCTGTCCAGGCCGGTCGTCACGGCGCCGATCGTGGGCGCGACGAAGCTGTCGCACCTGGAGGACGCGATCGCCGCGACCGAGCTGACCCTGGACGAGAAGGAGATCGAGCGCCTCGAGGCGCCGTACGCGCCGCACCCCGTATTGGGTCACTGAAACGGCGAAAGGCCGGCCCGGAAGGGCCGGCCTTTCGCGGTGGAACTTAGTTGGAGGCGACACCGAGCGCGGCGCTGCCGCCGTCGGTTTGCAGCTGGGTGCTCGAGGCGAACGTGCTGTCGAGGCGCTGCTGCAGAGCGTCGAGCTGGTCGTACTCCGACACCGACGACTGCTCCGAACCCTCCGCGGCGAACACGTGGTCCGCGTTGGCCTCGTTGTGGTCGTACGAGGTGAAGTCCGACTCCTCGTACTGCGCACCCGACGGGTCCGTGAACGACACGTGGTGACCCTGGTCGAACGACGTCGACTCGGCCGACGCGGAGTCCTGCTCGTACACGCCGAAGTTCGAGTCGTAGTTGTTGTCAGCCGCGTGCACCTGGTGCAGCTGGTCCAGCGACTCGTGGTCCGCACCGGCCTCCACGTGACCGTAGTCGGTGCCGCCGTCGTACCCGTGGTCGCCGCTGTCGCCGCTGTCCCACTCGCTCATTGCATTTCTCCCCGGTGTCCGGTGTGTTTTCCCGTTGCTGTCGAAGACAACGTTAGTCAATCTTGCGGACCGTCGAATCCCCGAAACGTGCCACGGGGATCACACCAGCAGGACGCGGCCGGTGACGCCGGAGGCGGGCACGGGGCCGTAGTGGCGGGAGTCGCGGGCGACCTCGCGGTTGTCGCCGAGGACGTAGAGCATGCCGTCGGGGACCGTCACCGGCGTGCAGCCGGTGGCCGCGCCGTGGACGTAGGGCTCGTCCAGCGGCGTGCCGTCGCGGCGCACCCTGCCGCCGGCGCAGTCGATGGTGTCGCCGGCGAGGCCGATGACCCTGTCGACGGTGGTGAACGAGCCGCCGGCGCCCGACGGGGCGCGCAGCACGACGACGTCGCCGCGGTCGATGCCCGTCAGCCGGAACGAGAGCCGGTCGACGACCGCGTGGTCACCGATCGACAAGGTCGGCGCCATCGCGCCCGACGGGATCGAGCGGAGCTGAAACGCGGCCAGCGCGGCGGTCGCGACCAGGGCCGCGACGACGGCACGGCGGACCCGGCGCCGCTCCCGCACCGCGACCCACAGGCCGCCGGCGGTCCAGCGCAGCACCGGCCAGGTGCCCTTGACCTCGTCGAGCTCGGCGATGACGGCGGCGCCCCACGGGCTGCGGCTGCCGGCGAACGCCACCGTCAGGACGCCGCGGGCGAGCCGGTGGACGGCGCTCACGACGCGGTCCGCGGGTGCAGGCGCGGCGCCGGAGCGGTAGCCTGCGCCGCGCGCCGGGCCAGGCGCGAGCGGGCCAGCGACGCGCCGTCCTGAGTCAGCCGGTACAGGTGGCGCGGGGGACGCCCGGGCTGCTCCGCCGGCTCCCAGCGGGTCTCCAGCAGCGCCCCCTCCGCGAGGCGCATCAGGATCGGGTAGAGCGAACCGGACGCCAGCCCGGTCTCGCGGCTCAGGTCATACCCGTACCGCCACGCGTCGGGCGCGGCGAGCAGGGCCTCGAAGACGTGCAGCGTCTGTGGCGACGAGTGCGGCAACCTCGGCATACCTGAAACTCTACATATGAAGACTATCGCTGGAAAGGGGTGGCTCGCCCCCGGGCGAGGGCGTCGACCCGGCGCAGCGCGTCCGGCAGGCGGAACGCCCCGGCCATCGCCGCGACCATCGCGGCCGCGTCGGGGAGCGGTACCCCCGCCGCGGTGACGAACAGGGGCCGGTCGGCGCCGCCACGGCGCACGGCGACCGCGTGGGTGGCGCTGCGGAACGCGGTCTTCGCCACGCCGACCACGGGGATGCCGAGCGCGTCGCGGACGTGCGCGCCGAGGCCCGGGCGGCCGTCCGGGTCCAGGTCGACGTAACCGTCGACGATGAGCAGGTCGAGCGGTGGCAGCGGATCCAGCAGCGCGTGGACCGCCGGTAGCTCGCGCTTGTAGAAGGCGCCCGGCTCATACGGGGCGACGTCGTCGAGCCAGGTGACGCGCTCGTCGAGCAGCGCGCCGAACGTCGGCTCGCCGGCGACCACCAGCGCACCCCGGGCGCCCCCGGTGTCCGGATAGTCGACGTCGATGGCGCCGTACCGCCGCGGGTTCACACCGGCAAGTGAACCAGCCCTGCGTCGCGGGTCGGCGCAGGGCCTCGATCGGGGCGTCGGTCATCAGCTTGCGCGTGATCGCGGAGCGCTCGACGTGTTCACGTCAGCGGCCGCGGTACGTGGAGCGCTCGACGGTCGCCCGGCCAGGGTGACCGGCGGGTGTCAGGGGCGGGTGGCGGCCCGCTCCAGCAGGGAGACGAGGCCGGCGCGGGTCGCCACGACGATCATCGTGTGGCTGCGGTCGAGGGTCCGGCCGCGGTTGCGTTCGGGCCACCAGAAGGTCTGGACGCCCTGGCCGAGGCCGGGGCGGCCGGTCTGGACGGCGACGAGACGGAGCTCGTCGGCGACGCCGACCTCGTGGAACGGGCGGCCCTCCAGCAGCGAGCGGGCGCCGACGCGGACCTCCGCGACGAGCAGGACGCGGCGGCCGACGGGGATCGTGTCGACGACCTCGCTGCCGACCATCGACGCGGCGAAGGCGGGGGCGGCCAGGTAGGAGACGCTGCGGGAGTGGTTGATGCCGAAGGCGACCTTGATCCGCCGGGCGAAGTCCTCCTCGAACAGCCGCAGCACGACCCGCAGGTCGGCGCGCAGCGAACGGGCGAGCAGGGCCGCCTCCAGGTTGGTGACGTCGTCGGTGGTGACCATGACGAGGCAGCGGGCCGTGGCCACCGACGCGGCCTCGAGGGTCTCGGTGTCCTTGGCGTCGCCGAGGATCACCGGGATGCCGAGCGCCCGGGCGACCGCCACGCCGCGGGCGGTCGGGGCGCGGTCCACGGCCACCACGTCGATGCCCTGGTCGTGCAGGCCCTGCACGACGCGCGCGCCGACGTTGCCGAGGCCGATGACGATCACGTGGTCGCCGACGGGCACGGCCAGACCGCCGGCGGCGATCTTCAGGCGGGCCTTGACGAGGGTGTTGACGACGGCGGCGGTGACCGCCGGGATGACCGCGACGCCCGCGAAGACCAGCGCGAGGTCGACGGCCTGGCTGATCCGGCCGGCCTCCAGGTCGGCGTTGGCGCCGCCGAGGGTCGTGAGCACGGTGACGTACAGCGCCCGCCACGGGCTCAGGTCCCGGACGGTGGCGACCACGACGCTGCCGGTCGCGATCAGGGCGAACACGCCGGCGAGGACCCGTCGCAGGCCGCCCTTGAGCACGAGCCGGGTCATCCGCAGCGGGTGTCGGCCGTCGCGCCGCGGCGCCGGCTGGACCTGGCCGTAGACGCTGACGAGGACCAGGTCGGCGGCGTCGTCCGGGGGCAGGGTGACGCCGGCGGCGGTGTCCGCCAGGCCGCACCGGATGTCGGCCGGGTTCGCGAGCGCACGGTCGACGGCGGCGAGCCGCTGGCCGTCGGTGAGCTGGATCGACGTCGGGGTGTTGTCGCCGAGCGCCGCCGCGACGAACGCCGGCGCGGCGATCTCCGACGCGGACAGGACCGCGCAGTTGCGCACCCGCGACGCCACGCCGGCGCCGAGCACGGTGTTGAACATCCGCAGCACGACCCGGACGTCGGGCAGCGCCTCCCGGGCGATCAGCGCCGCGTCGACGTTGGCGACGTCGTCGGCGTCGACGAACGCGATCGCCTCGGCGTCGGCGAGCTCGGGCCGCAGGAACGTGGCCGCCGTCAGGCGACGCTCCTGCACCACCATCGACCACGGGTCGGGCGCGCACAGCTCGGCGATCTCGGGCGCCAGGTTCTGCGTGAGCGACGGGACCACGGCCGTCACCTGCGCGCCGTAGCTGTTGATCAGCTCGCCGACCAGCCGCCGTGCGAGAGCGTTGTCACCCCAGACGACGAACCGGCGCACATCGACGATTGTATAAACGTCAGGTGAGCCTGAGGCGTCAGCAGGTTGGCGGGAACCCTGCCAGGAGATTGACGTCGTACACCAGCACCGCGTAGCGGCCGCTGTCGAAGCGCTGCTTCGGCGACCCCCACATGCGCATCGCCTGCGCCGGCGTGCCGTAGAACGGGCGGTCCTTCTCGAAGACGATGAACCTGGCGTCGTGCGCCGCGTCGTACATGTCGGTCTTCGACTGCCAGCACATCGGGATCACCCGGTCGTGATCGCCGATCACCGGCGCGACGGTCACCTTCCGGTGCGTGGTGACGGTGATGTTGTTGGACACCCAGTAGGCGCCGAGGCCGTAGGTGAGCCCGCGGGCCTGCAGCCAGTCGGCGACCTCCTGCCCCTCGGACGCCTGGGCGCGCGGCGGCGAGTACGCCACCAGGTTCAGCGTGAGCAGCGCCAGCACGCCGGCCAGCACGCCCTGCCGCCAGCGGGCCGTGAACCGCCGGCCGGCGAGCCCGTCGGCGGCCATGAGCCGCGGCCCGACGACGCGACCGGCGATGACCGCGGCCATCGGCAGCACGGGCGAGATCTCCCGCGCCGCCATCAGGTCGACCGGCAGCGTCGACACGATCTCCGCGCCGATGTCGCAGCAGATCGCGATCGCCATGATGGACTCGACCCGGTCGGCGGTGCCGCGCAGCGTCCGCAGCAGCACGATCGCGACGGCGACCAGCGCGACGACGAACCCGATCAGGTGCAGGTACGAGACGCCCTGCTGGACCCACTTGCCCTGCCAGCCGGGCCGGTGGGTGCCGAACAGCACGCCCAGCATCCGCGCCGTCATGTGCGCCCGGCCGAACCACTCGTCCCACGGCGACAGCTCGATCGGCGGCTTCGGCGTGTGGTAGCCGCCGATCGCGTGCAGCGCCCAGGTCGCCAGGTGCGACAGGGCCACCGACATGCCGGCGGCGACCGCCAGCTGGAAGTCCATGCTCGTCAGGCGGCTCCGGAGCGACCCCGGCAGCCGCAGCGCACGGACCAGGCACACCAGGGCGAGCGGGACGGCGCCGACGAACGTGACGAGGGGGTCCCCCCACGCGCCCCAGCCCAGCAACAGTGCCACGACGACCGGCTTCGCCTTCGTGTCGCGCATCCGGTCGATCGCCCCCCACGCCAGCAGCAGCGGCACGGCGGAGCCAGTGTGGTTGGGCGAGGACAGCAGCGTCTGGTAGCCGGTGCCGGGCACCGGGCACAGCAGGATCGCGACGGTCACCCCGACCCGCAGCCACGCCTGGAGCCCGGTCGCGCGGCCCTTCGCGAGGGCCGCGGCGAGCAGCACGATCATCGTGTACGTGATGGCGGCCGCGATGTGGATCTGGTCGACGGTCGGCCCGGTGAAGACCTGGACGATCGCGTACTGGATCAGCTCCGTCGGGTAGAACGCGACGTCGGACAGCGTCCATCCCGACAGCAGCGGGTTGCCGTGGAACATGTCCCAGGCCTGCAGCGCGTTGCTCGCACCGTCGCTGTTGATCGGGAACGCGTACGCCATCCGCAGGTATGCGAAGAACAGCCCCACGGCTGCGACGGCGATCCCCGAACCAATCAACAGCCTGGTTTTCAACACCACGGCAGGGTAGCTACTCGAATTCGTCGGCCAGTTCGCGGTATGCGGCTAGTACCGTTTCGGTCCGTTCTGTCAGTGTTTCCGCGGGCTCCGCGTCGCGGGGCGGCCGGCCGCTGATCGCGCCGAGCAGCGCGTCGGCGGCGTCGATCCGCACGCGGGCCCGCGATTGCGCCGCCCGCTGGTCCAGGAACCCCTGGCACAGCCCGGCGAGGTGCCGCAGTTGCCCGACCCGCCGGCTCACCTCGGCGTCGACCTCGGTCAGCCGCTGCGTGAGCTCCGCCTGCCTGTCGGTGACGGCCGCGAACAGCAGGCCCGCGCCGATCGGCTCGCCCACCGACGCGCGCAGCGCCCGGGCGGCGGTCCGCAGCTCGCCGCGCTCGGCGAGGGCGTGCGCGAGGTCCCACAGCGTGCGTTCCAGGGTGTCGTGGGGATCGGTCGGGTCGCCGAGCCGCTCCAGCGCGGGCCAGGTCAGCACGATCCGGTCGGCGTACGCGGCGGCCTCTTCGAACATGGACCGGTCGCGGGGGTCGGTGAGGTACTGCCGCAGCGACCGCTCCCGGCTCGCCGGCGTCCTCACCAGGTGCAGCCCGGCGAGCAGGAACCCCATGGCGGCGACCGCGGCCAGGATCGCGCGGCCCAGCGGCGGCGCGCCGAGCCAGTGGATGCCCAGCGCGGCGATCGCGGCGCAGGCGAGGGCCGCCGCGTACGCGACGAACACCCAGTTGTCGGCCGGCCAGAACGGGCCGACGCGCGGCTGCCCGGACGCGCCGGCAAGGGCCCGCTGCGCCGCGCCCGCCTGCTGGCGCACGATCGCGGTACGCCGCCCGCGGAGGTACTCAAGCACGCCGGATCAGCGCCGAGGTGGCGCTCGCCAGCAGCAGTCCGGCAAGGACCCCGGGCAGTCCGGCGACGAGCCCGGCGAAGAGGGCCGTCGCCCCGAGCGTCGGCAGCGACAGCGGCCCCATCCAGCTCGGCAGGTGCTGCGCCGGCACGCCCACCAGCGCGATCAGCGACGCGGCGGCCAGGGCGAACAGCGGTGCGAAGGGCTGGCCGGTCATCAGGACCAGCCCGGCGGCGAACGCGATGCCCAGCGCCGGCCCCGGCAGCGGCAGCACCGTGAGCAGGCCGACCCCGACGGCGGCGGCCTGCGGGTGGGTGACGCCGCCGACATTGAGCGCCGGCCAGGCGACGGTGGCCGCGAGCGCCGCCCAGACACAGCGGTGCGTTGCGGCCGTCGCCGGTCCGGTTCCCTCGTCGACGGCCCGGACGAGCATCACAGCAGCCGCAGTTCCCGCGCCCGCTCGACGGCCTCGCGCCGACGGCCGGCGTGCAGCTTGCGGTAGATGTTCTTGACGTGCGTCTTGACGGTGTTGACCGACACGTACAGCGTCGAGGCGATCTCCAGGTTGGACATCGTGCCCTGCAGGTACCGCAGCACCGTCAGCTCCCGCTCGGTGAGCGGCTCGACGAGGCTGCCGTCGGCGCCGCGCCCGCCGCCCGCCAGCGGCGACGAACCGGCGGCCAGCTCGGCCGCGAGGGGGTGGTACACGGGCAGCAGCGGCGCGAAGTTGGCCAGGAGGTCCCGCACGGGGTGCCCGCCGACGAGGAACGGACGGCGGAAGCTCTCCTCCTCCGCGATGTCCAGGGCGACCTCCAGGCCGCGCAGCACCCGGTTGCGGTCGCCGAGCGCCCGGCCGGCGAGGGACGTCAGGATCGCGGCGTGCACGGTCCAGGTCAGCGCCGTGTCCACCGACGGGGTCGCGTACTGCTGGGCGGTCGACGCGGCGGCGGCAGCCTTGCCCTCGACCAGCGCCGCCGACGCGTCGACACAGGCGGCCCATCCCGGGTACACGTCCGGGTCGCCGCCGGTCGCGACGAGTCGCCGGGCCGCGCCCAGGTCCCCGCCGCTGATTCGCAGCTCCGCCTCCGTCAGGGCCAGGGCCCGCTCCACGCTGGGCGTGAGCGGCGCGCCGCCGAGCTCGCGGCGGGCGGTGTGCAGCACCTCCAGGGCGGCGGCGAGCCGGCCCGAGCCGTGGCGGAGCTTCGCCCGCACCGTCGCGATCGCGACGAGCAGGTCGGGGTCGCCGGCGGCCAGGTCGAGGCCCTCGTCGAGGAGCCGGTCGGCCTCCGCGATGCGGTCCCATTCGCCGTACACGCTGGCCAGGGCCATCCGGACCCAGCCGAGGTCGGTCGCGTCGGTGATGCCGAAGCGGTCCGCGGTCACCAGCGCCTGCCGGCCGAGCCGAGCCGCCGCCCGCAGCCTGCCGCGGGCCGCCTCCAGCACCGACAGCTGCGCCGCGGCGCACACCTGCGTCTGCGCCATGCCTGTGCGCTGGGCGAGCACCAGAGCCCCGTGCAGGGGCGACCCGGCGGCGGCGAGCTCACCCAGCCGTAGCCGGGCCGCGCCTTCGTCCAACATGGACAGTGCCCGGACCTCGTCGGTCTGGTCCTCGGGCCGGTTGAGCTCCCCGAGGGCGGCGAGCGTCCTGCGCGGGTCGCCGGACAGCCACGCCTCGGCGGCCATGAACCCGGCCATCATCCGCGCGCTGACCCGGGCCGGCGGCTTGGCCGCGGCGGGCTCCTTCGGTGTGCCACCGGCTGCCGCGACCGGTCCAGCGGCGGGTGTACCGGCGGACGTCCCGCTCGGCGCGGGCGCGGTCATCACGGCCGTCGCACCGCCACCGTTCGCGGCCGGGACGTGCAGCGCGGCCGGCACACTGGATCCGGTCGCCCCGGCCCGGCCGACGGTCGAGCCGACGTTGCCGGTCGGTCCGTTCGCGCCCATCCCGTACGCCGCCCGGTTCATGCCGGCCGGACCGCTCGCGGAGGTCCCTCCCGCGGAGCCGCCGGTGGCGGCCACGTTCGCGGGCCCGGTGCCGGTGCTCTTGCCGCCGTCTCCGCCGGACGCGTTCGTGCCGATCCCGTTCGTGCCGTTCGTGTTCGTGACGAACGCGGTGCCGGTGTTCGTGGCGGTCGCGCTCGCCGGCGCGGTCTCGCCGTTGCCGTTGCCGCCGCTCGTGCCGTTGGTGCTGGGGGCTCCGGCGGGGCTGTTGTCGCCGTCTCTGCCGGGCGAGTTCGTGACGTCCGTGGCTCCGGCGCCGCCACCGCCGGTGGCGGTGGCGGCCGGCCCGGTCGAGGTCGTGCCGGTGGTGCTGGCGGTCGTGGCGGTCGTGGGGCCGTTCGTGCCGGTCGCGGTCGTCCCTGGTGCGGACGTCCCGGTCGCGGTCGTCCCCATTGCGGTCGTCCCCGTTGCGGGCGTCCCGGTCGAGGTCGGGCCGGTCGGGTTCGTGGTGGTCGCAGGCGTCCCAGTCGCGGTCGGGCTGCTCGCGGTCGGGCCGGTCGCGGTCGGGCCGGTCGCGGTCGGGCCGGTCGGGTTCGTGGGGCCGGTGCTGGCGGCGGGCGGGGTGTCGGCGGCGCGGTTGCTGCGGCGCAGGTAGTCGCGGGTGCCCTCCAGGTCGCCGACCCGCAGGCGCTCCGCGGCGAAGGCCAGCGCCAGCCGCGGGTCCGCGTGCTCGTCGCCGGCCGGCGGGTGCGGCGCGGCCTCGTGGGGGCGGTCGTAGCGGACCCCGCCGACGATGTCCGGCCAGTGCCGGTCCAGCGTCTCGACGGCGCCGGTCCAGTCCTCGGCGAGCAGCGCGTGCCGCATCGCCTCGGCCGGGATTCCGTAGGTCGAGTGCCACGCGGCCGCCCGGCGGTGCAGCTCGGCGACGCGCTCGGGGTTGCGGCGCTGCAGCTCGGAGTGCAGGGTGCGGGCGAAGAGCGGGTGGAACCGGTACCAGCCGCCGGGGCCGGCGTTGCGGGTCAGGAAGGCGTTGGAGCCCTTGAGCTCCGCGAGGACCCGCGCGCCGTCGTCGCGGCCGGTGATCGCCTCGACCAGGCCGGCGTTGAGGCGCGTCGCGACCGCCGTGTCGAGCAGCAGCCGGCGGGTGTCGGCGGGCAAGGGCTCGATGACCTCGCCGGTGAGGAAGTCGCCGACGGCGGTGCTGTAGGGGCCGCCGTCGTCGAGGACCCGCTCCGGCTCCGGGTGCCCGCGCATCGCCATCGCGGCCAGCCGCACCCCGGCCGGCCAGCCCTCGGTCATCGAGTGCAGCGCGTACAGGGTGCTGCCCGGCAGCACGACGTCGTGCGCGGCCAGCAGCTGCGCGGTCTCGGCGATGGTGAGCGACAGGTCGGTCGTGCGCACCTCCGTCAGCGAGCCGTTGACCCGCCAGCGGTACAACGGCAACGCCGGATCCCGCCGGCAGGACAGCACCAGGTGCAGGCGGCCCATGCCGTGCCGGACCAGCGCCTCCAGCTCCGCGAGCGCGGCCTGGTCGCTGATCTCGCGTACGTCGTCGACGACCACGACGTGGGGGCGGTCGAGCGCGTCGACGGCGCGCGGCAGGTCGTCGGCGTACATGTCGGGCTTCAGGTCCCCGGCGGGCGCCGCGTGATCACCCGCGGAGAGGGCGCCGCAGAGCCGGCCGGGCACGTCGGCGCCGTCCGGCGAGTGTGCGGTCACCCAGCGCACGACGGGCACCTCGTCACCGATCCGCACGGTGCGGGCCCACGCGACCAGGGCGGCGGTCTTGCCCCAGCCGGCGGGCGCGGTCACCAGCGTCAGCGGCGCGCGCACAGCTGTGTCAAGCTGCGCGACGACCCGGTCGCGCAGCACGTATCCGGGTGGGAGGTCCGGCACCGCCAACGTCGACGGGGCCGTTCCACGGCGATCCTGCTGTACCAACGCTTGCGACACTCGGTGCCCCCCGATTTCATACCTCGCCAAACGTGACGAGCAAAGCACCGCTCCAACCTGCGGGGCCTCACCCTGCCTGGGTGGTCTTCCCTCGGCCGATGTGGCTGTTTGCCTTGCGTAGCAACGGTTCCATCGACATCGCTGCACCGGCGCGCCGCGTGCAGGAGGCTCACCCGGATCGGATGACGCGCGGTCACCACACTGGTCGGCAGCGTTCCCGCTATCGCCCGTCGCGTCGACGGGCGGGGAGGGATGAGCCCAGGATGAGCGCGCTTGTCGGTGAGATCGAGCTCCGCGGCGAGAACGGGTTCGAGCTTGCCCTGAGGGGTTACCACCGCGGCCAGGTGGATCGCTACATCGCCACCCTGCAGATGCGGCTGACCACCGTGGAGACGGAGCTTGCCTCGGCGCGCTACCGGGAGCAGCAGCTCGCGGGCAAGGTCGAACGGCTCAACACACAGGTCCGCCAGTGCACGTGCGGCGACGAGACCTCGAAGGCCGTCGGCGGCCGGATCCAGCAGATGATCGAGCTGGCCGAGCAGGAGGCCGACGACCTGCGCAAGCGGGCCGCCGAGGAGCTCGACGGCGCCCGTACCGCGGGGGAGGCGCTGCTCGCCGACGCCCGCAAGCACGCCGAGGACGCGATCCGCGACTTCCAGACCGCGCTCGCGCAACGTCGCTCGGAGGAGGCCCGCGCCGAGCAGGCCCGCCGCGTGCAGTGGGACACCCGCCGCCAGCGGCAACGCGAGGCGGCCGAGAACCTCCTGGCGTCGACCCGATCCATCGGCGCCGAGAGCCTGCAGACCACCAAGAAGCTGCTGGACGCCCTGTCCGAGCAGCACGCCAAGTTGACCGCGGAGGTCGAGTCCGCGGAGAAGGAGATGGCCGACCTGCCGAATGCCTGAAGACGTTCTGCCCCGAGACGCCCGGTGGTCCACAGTGGACCACCGGGCGTCACCGTCCCCGGGGGAGAGAGAAGGAGTAAGGAGTGTGTGGTTCAGACGAAGACCTCGTGCAGGTGCTCCTCCTGCTCCTTGGACAGGTTGGTGTGCAGGAGCTTCGGCCGGTCGCCGGCGAACGCGTCGCGGACCTTGTCGACCACGACGTCGGTGGTCAGCACGAACAGCGCGGACGTCCCCGGCTGGATCTCGTCGCGGGTGCGCTTGATGAAGTCGTCGTCGATGCCGACGTCCCGCAGCGAGCCCGCGATGGCGCCGGCGGCCGCGCCGACGGCCATGCCGAACAGCGGGATGAGGAAGATCAGGCCGAAGAGCATGCCCCAGAACATGCCGCCGAGCGCGCCCCGGCCGGTCAGGTTGTGCATCTGCCGGGTCTTGGGCTTGCTGGCGCCCTCCTCCCAGGAGACGGTCGCGGCGTCCTCGATGTTCACCAGGCCCTCCTTCGCGAGGCCCTGGAGCTTCTCGGCGGCGCGGGACGCCCCCTCGGGGGTGTCGAACTTCCAGACGGTCAGCGTGGCCATGGTGGTGCTCCGTTCCGTGAGTCGGGCATTCCTTGACGAGCGTCGCTGCGCTGGAGGTGCCCGGCCCCACCTGTGCGGAGTGACGATGTGCCCGCTGGCCGATCACCCCGCCGGGGTGAGGACGCATCACTCTGACAGCCAGCAGGATTCCTGCCATGAACGAACTGCGGGCGGCCCTGATGGTGACTGCTGCACCGTCGATGACGGTCCGCCCGTTCCCGCCAGCCGCGGGCGTCACGTCGTCGGTGGTCCCCGGCGTGACGACCCAGCTGGGGCGTCAGGTGAACACCGTTGAGCAGGGGGTACTCAACGGGGCAGGACGAGCGGTGAACACGGCCCGCATCCTGCGCACCGGGCGCTCTTCAGCGAGGGCGGCGGGAGCCGATGGGTGGGCGGCTGATCCGGAGGAGGCCGCCCACCCATCGCAAGTCACACAGCAGGCCCGATAAGACGTCTGAACACTGAAGGACGGCGCGAGAGGCGCCGACGCGCTCCCAGGCCCGCGTCGGCGCCTCAAGCGTTTCCAGACACAGAACTGGGTGGCTGCCACGGGGGCAGCCACCCAGTTCCTTTCTGTGTGCCTTGTCAGATCACGGGTTCAGATCACGCCGTGGTCCGAGGTCGGTGCGGCGTGCCGGGGCGGATCGGACGACCACCGGGCCGTCTCGTCCTGCCGGGAGTGCGCGCCGGCCCCGCCGATGTCGCCGTACCGCGGCGGCTGCGGTGCCTCGCCGGTCGTGGGCATGTCGCCGTGCCGGCCCGGCTGGCTCGGCTGGCTCGCCTCCGCCGCGCTGTGCGCGCCCTCGTTCGGCCGCGCCGCGGGACCCGGCCGCCCCGCCTGATACGGCCCGCTCGGTGGGTAGGGCCCCACATTCGGCCCGTACGCGGCCGATCCGGACGTCTGCGCGGCGGGGTGGTGCGGTGAGGTCGGCGCGTTCATCGGGATGCCGCTGCCGTACCCCTGGTAGTCCGCCGCCTGGTAGTCCCGGTCGGCCGCCCGGTGGCTCGCCGGGGCCGGCGCGACGGAGGGAGGCATGGACTCCGACCAGTGGACGGTGAGCGCGAAGAGGACCACCACGCTGAGTGTGATCATCAACAGCGACCACACCGGGTATGCGCCGAGCCAGCCGACCTGGATCACCATGTGCACCGCCACGATGGCGATCGCCGCCACCCGGGCGACGCTGTTGCGGGACAGCAGCCCGATCCCGGCGGCCAGCATCAGCCCGCCGAAGACCAGCATGAGGATGCCCCAGCCGGTCAGGTTGACCACGACGAGACTGTTGTTGTCGATGAACGCCACCTGGCGCTGCAGCAGCGCGACGAGTCCTTCGAGCACGTTGAGGAGCCCGATCACGACGAGCATGACGGCCGCGAAGGTGACCCAGCCGAACCACACGGCTCTGCTCTTGGTCATGGCCACTGTGTTCCCTTCCTCTGCACGAGCGGGACACCGGCAGGAGGCAGGTCTGGCAGGTCTGACCAATTTGAGCAGGTTCGTCGTCCGGCCGCGGCGGACAAGAGAGGAGGCGCCGCGGCCGGATCCGGCGAAGCTCGTGTGGCGACCTCCCTCCCTTGCGGAAATTGCGAACCGGTGCTTTTGAGCCGATCGTTCGGGGCGACCGGATGACCGGACATCACCCGGCCCGTGTGAGTTGGATCGCCCGTTCATCGATGGACCGTCCGTCACCCGCACCGGGTGAGGACTTCTCACCCGGCGGCGCCAGCACAATGCGGTCGTGGAGATGGCCTGGATACCTGGTGGCACGTTCGCCATGGGTGCGGACGGCTTTTATCCGGAAGAGGCGCCGGTGCGCAAGGTCACCGTTGACGGCTTCTGGATCGACTCGCATCCCGTGACGAACGCCGAGTTTGCCCTGTTCACGACCGAGACCGGCTACGAGACGGTGGCGGAGCGGCAGCCGGAGGACGAAGGTCAGCCCGGCTCGATGGTGTTCGTGCAGCCGCCCGGACCGGTGCCGCTCCGCGACTGGCGGGTGTGGTGGGAGTTCCGCCCCGGTGCGTCCTGGCGGCATCCGTGGGGGCCGGGCTCCGACATCCGGGGCCAGTCGGCGCACCCGGTGGTCCACGTCGCCTACGAGGACGCCGCGGCGTACGCCAGGTGGGCCGGCAAGGACCTGCCGACCGAGGCGGAGTGGGAGTTCGCCGCCCGCGGCGGGCTCGACCAGGCGATCTACCCGTGGGGTGACGATCCCGAGCCGGGCCGGGCCAACATCTGGCACGGCATCTTCCCGTGGCTGGACCGCAGCGACGGCGGCCACGGCACCAGCCCCGTCGGTGCGTTCGCCGCCAACGCGTACGGCCTCTTCGACGTGGTCGGTAACGTGTGGGAGTGGACGTCGGACTACTACCGGTCCGGTAATGCCAGATTTGACGTGGGTGATGATCCTCTCCAGCCCCGGGGTGAGGTCGCCGAAAACCCGCGGGTGGACACCCCGGCAGGGGCGGCCGTCTATGCGAGCCGGGTCGTCAAAGGCGGCTCCTACCTGTGCTCCACCGGCTATGACCACCGGTTCCGCCCCGCGGCGCGACAGCCGGAGGCGGTCGACAACGGCAGCTGTCACGTCGGTTTCCGTTGCGTTCGCCGACTCGGGTGAACACGCACTGTTATTTGTTCACCCCCTACGGGTGAGGCGACCTCACCTTTAATCGCCTCACAATCCCGTGGTCATCCGCCGTGCTGCGGTGGGTGGGAGGGGGCGAAAAACGTTGGGGCAGAAAACGCTCGTTGACACCATCACCCGTCCCGCACTGCACTTCGCAGTGCCTGAGCCGCCCCGCTATCACGTGCCACGACCGCGTCTTCTGGACGCATTGGATCGTGCGGTGGCGGGGCATTTGACATTGATCTCCGCTCCGGCGGGGTGGGGCAAGACCACTCTGTTGGCAGAATGGGTGGCGGCAGGGCGATCTCCCTGGCCGCTGGCGTGGTTGACCGTCGAGGCGCACCACGGCCCACGCTTTTGGGAACACGTGCTGGGTGCGGTCGCGGCGGCCACCGCGGAGCACCAGGTCACCGCGGCGGCGACCGACGGTGGCGAGGCACTCGACGAGCTGGTCGTGCTGCTGCGGCGGCCCGGCCCGCCGGTCGTCGTCATCCTCGACGACCTGCAGGAGCTGTCCGTCCCGCGGGTGTGGGGGGAGCTGGAGACGCTGCTTTCCCAGGCGGGAGACCGCCTGCGTCTCGTCATCGCCTGCCGGACCGACCCGGCGCTCACCCTGTACCGCTTCCGCATCCGCGGCGCGCTCGCCGAGCTGCGGAACGGGACGCTCGGCTTCACCCTCGACGAGACCGCGCAGATGCTCAACGCGCACGGCGTCCGGCTCGCCGAGTCGGCCCTCGTGGAGCTGCACGCGGTGATGCGAGGTTGGGCGGCGGGGCTGCGACTCGCCGCGCTCGCCGTGCAGGGGCACCCGGAGCCTGACAGCCTGGTGCCCCGTTTCGCGCTGCAGGACCGGGCGCTCGGCGAGTACCTCGTCGGCGAGGTCTTCGACACCCTGCCGGAGGACATCCGCGAGGTCGTCCTCTGCACCTCGGTGCTCGACCAGGTCAGCGCCGAGCTCGTGGAGGCGCTGACAGGCCGCGTCGACGGCGCCCGCATCCTGGCACAGCTCGAACACTCCAACCTGTTCGTCGTGCAGGGCAGCGGCAACGCCGGCATGTACCGGTGCCACCCGCTCTTCGGTCTCATGTTGTACGACGAGCTGCGGCACCGCCGGCCCGAGCAGGTCCGGCAGCTGCACCGCCGCGCCGCGGACTGGTTCGCCGCGCACGACTCGCCGGCCGACGCGCTACGGCACGCGCTCGCCGCCCGCAACTGGGGCCAGGCCTCCGACCTGCTCGCCGCGAGCTGGCAGGAGCTGGTGCCGGGGGCGCGGCTGCGGACCATCAAGGAGCTGGTCCCGCCGCCGCCGCAGGAGGTCCGCAACGACCCGCGGCTGGCCCTGGCCTTCGCCGCGGAGCGCCTGGACGCCAGCGACCCGCAGGGCACGGAGACGTTCCTGCACCTGGTCGACCGCTCGCAGCACACGCTGGTCGAGTCGGCCCGCACGGCGTTGCAGCCCATCGTCGACAGCTTCCGGATGGCCGAGGCGCACCAGTCGGGCAAGCCCGAGCTGATCCTCGCCACGGCGCCGCAGCTGCTGCGCGACGACATGGGCCTCGACGACCAGGACACCGCGCGGATGCGGGCGCTCGCGCTCGTCGCCGTCGGCGGCGCGCGCCTGCTGCAGGGCGACCTGGGGGCGGCGGAGCTGGCGCTCACCGAGGCGCTCAACCTGGCCCGCCGCTGCGGCGGGATCCAGTCGCAGCTGGCCGCGCTGCGGCAGCTCGCGCAGCTCAACGCGACCCGCGGGCGGCTGACGGCGGCGATGCGCTACGGCAAGGAGGCCCTGGCCCTCGCCGACCGTGAGGGGCAGACGCAGGGCAGCGACGTGGTCTGGGCGCAGCTCACCGTCGCCGAGGTCTGCTACCTGCAGGCCAGGGTGCGGGCGGCCGAGCACTACCTGGACCGGGCCCTGGACGGCGGCGGTCTGGCCGACCCGGGCCTGGTCGCGGTCGCCACGATGTCCCGGGCACACATCCGGGCCGCCGCCGGCGACGCCAGGGCCGCCTGCACCGAGCTGGCCGCGATCCGGCGGCAGCTCGCGGACTGGCGGTACACGCCCCGGCTCCAGCACTGCGTCACGCTCGCCGAGGCGGAGCTGCGGCTCGCCGCCGGCGACGTGGAGGCGGCGAAGCGGCTGCTCAACCTGGAGCCGGTGGATCTGCTGACGCCGTGGCTGGGTGTCGTCCGGGCGAAGGCCGCCCTCGCCGAGCGCCGCCCCGCGGCGGCCCTCGGTGCGGTGCAGCCGTTCCTGGAGTACACCACCGGCTCGCTGGTGTGGACGGTCGACGCCAACCTCACCTGCGCCCGCGCGCTCCGTGCGCTCGGCGACCGGAGCAAGGCCGGCCGGGCCCTGGAGCAGGCGCTGCGCTGCGCCGAGGACGAGGGCATCCGCTGGCCGTTCGTGGCCGGCGGCCAGCCGGTCCGGGAGCTGCTGGTGACCTACCTGCCGGCGGGCAGCGGCTACCGCGGCGTCGCCGAGGACATCGCCACCGAGCTCAACGGCTTCGGCCGCCCGGCCGCCGCGGCGGGCGAGCTGGCGGAGCCGCTCACCGAACGCGAACTGGCCGTCCTGCGCTACCTGCAGGGCACCCTGTCCGCGGGCGAGATCGCCTCGATGCTCTACGTGTCCGTCAACACGGTGAAGACGCACATGAAGAACATCTACCGCAAGCTGGGGGTCGGCAGGCGGCGAGAGGTGATCGAACGGGCCCGCGAGCTGAACCTGCTCTGACAGCTCGCCGGCCACGGCAAGCGGCCCCCGGGGAATCCCCCGGGGGCTGCTGCTTTGCGCCGTCCGGTCTCCGGGGACAGCCGCTGCTTTGCGCCGTCCGGGTCTCCGGGGACCGCCGCTGCTGTGGCGCTGTCCGGTTCCCGGGAGGGCCGGTTGCGGTCGGGTTGCTTCGCGTCGCGTCGTCCGGCCTCCCCCGAACGGCGCTGCTTCGCGCCGTCCGGTCTGCGGGGCGGGACCACCGGCGGACACCGTACGGGGACACCCGAACGGACACAAAAACAGCGGCGGCGCCCACTCCATTGGGGGCGCCGCCGCCGTCGGCGGTGGGGTGTTCGAGTTACTGGGTGACGTACGGGCGGGCGCCGATGGCGGCCAGCTCCTCCGAGATCTCCTCGTCGTCCTCGACCATCACACCCTCGATGATCGCCGTGTCCGCCTGCGCGGCCATGAGCACCGGCAGCGGGTCCATGAGCGGGTCGAGGGAGGCGCACTGCACGGCGACGAAGTCGTCCATGTCGTGCACCGGCTCGGCGACGATCATCGGGACGGTGGCGTGCCCGACCGCCCGGACCCACACCTGCGGCGAGTCGAGGTCGATGACGTCGACGTCGGTGCCCACCGGAACCCTGCCGACCGCGGGCTCGAGCTCCTCGACGATGTCCACCAGGATCACGTCCTCGTGGCGCACGATCGGCCGGCCGGCCTTGTGGCGGCCCCGGTACCGGTCGTTGCGGCTGTTGCGCCGCAGCGCCAGCTTCGTGACCGACGCGATCGGCGCCTCCTCCGGCTCAACGCCGGCGGCGGCCGCCCTGCCCTTCGGCACGGTCAGGACGAACAGGATGATCACGTCGAGCGTGATCATCAGCAGCGACCACGCCGGGTACGCCCGGAGCATGGCCAGCTGCGAGATCGCGTGCAGCGCCACGATGCTGACCGCGACGGCCCGGGCGCTGGTCTTGCGGGCGCGCAGCGCGAACCCGGTGACGCCGAGGAGCACGCCGAGGGTCACCGTCGCGGCGGCCCAGGTGGTGGCGCTGGTGAACGCCACGTCATTCCTGTTGAACCCAATACCGCCGCTGGCGAACCCCACCAGCAGCCCTTGCGAGACGTTCAACGTGCCGACGAGCGCGAGCATCGTCGTGCCGAACGTGGTCCATTCCTTCACCACACCGCCGCCGCTGTCCATCCGCCGTACTCTCCCTACTGCCTCTGCCGTCTGCAGGATCGGTTTCAAGTGGGAAACAGTCCGGGAATACGTGTGGGCCGTGCCGGCCCCGGTCGAAACCAGGACCGGCACGGCCTATCTCCCCCGTTGTTTCTCTGTTCCCCCCGGAACAGGCCCGGATGGTCGTTCCGGACGCGCCGCCCGCGCGCCCGGAACGTCCACGTCGTGCCTGGGGAAGATGATTCGAGGGAGGCGGGTGATCAGGGATCACCCTCGATGGGTGAGGCGCCGGAGGAACCGCGGAGCCGCTCCGGGTGGGGCGCCGCGGATGGGGGAGCCGCCGAGGGTGGGGCTACCCGGCCACGGGCTCGGCGGCCAGCAGGCAGGCGTCGTCGTCGAGGTTGCCGCGCCAGGCCATGTCCAGCACCCCGTCCAGCGCGCGGTCCAGGTGCTCGGCGGGCGCGGACGCGCGCATCGCGGCCCGGACGTCGTCGGCGAGACCCTGGACACCCTGGTCGATGGCCTGGTCGCGGCGCTCGACGACGCCGTCGGTGTACATGAAGAGCAGCTCGCCGGGCTCGATCCGCACGGCCGCCTGCGGGTACACGGCGCAGGGCTCGACGCCGAGCGCCATCCCGGGCGGCTGGCGCAGCGGCCCGACACCGTCCGTGTTGGCCCGCAGGATCGGCAGGTGGCCCGCGCGGGCCCAGACGAGCATCCGGTCGGCGGGGCGGAACCGGCCGCAGACCGCGGTGGCGAGGACCGTCGCGCGGCGCCGGCACAGCATCCGGTTGAGCGCGGCGAGGATCACGCCCGGTTCGTCGCCGGCCAGGGCCAGCGCCGTCATCGACGCCCGCAGCTGCCGCATGGTGCCGGCCGCGTCCGGGCCGTGGCCCATCACGTCGCCGACGGCCAGCAGCACGTCGCCGCCCGGCAGGGCGGTGCCGAGAAACCAGTCACCGCCGACGCCGGCGATCCTGTCCGCCACCGCGTACCGCACGCCCACCCGCACGCCGTTGACCGCAACATCCGTCGTCACCACGTCACACCCCTGAGGCCTACGTCGGTCGGCGGCGGGAACACCGGCGACCGCCCATATCGTGGCCCTCACGGCCGGGTGGGTGGCTCGCCCGCAGAGGGTGGTTGGCGGGGGTGCCGGTCCCACACCGGCGGGTGAGGCGTCAGATCAGGCTGAGCTCCCGTGCCCGGCGCACCGCGTCGCGCCGCCGGCTGACGCCGAGCTTCCTGTACACGTGCCGCACGTGCGTCTTGACGGTGTTGGTCGACACGCTGAGCACCGCGGCGATCTCCGCGACCGACAGCATGCTGCGCAGGTAGAGCAGGACCTGCGCCTCCTTCTCGGTGAGCGGGTCGGGCATCGGCTCCCCCGCGGGCGCGGACCAGGCCGCGAGACCGTCCTGCGCGGCTGAGGACACAGCAGGGGACGCGGCAGGGGACGCGGCGGGGGACACGGGGGCCGCCGCGAGCGGCTCGGGGTCGGCGGGCTCTGGGTCGCGCTGCCGGGGTGGGGTGAGCACCGGCGGCGACGCGAGGACCTCCGCGATCCAGCCGGCGTGCCCGTCGAACGGCCGGCGGATCCCCTCCGGGCCGGCCATCCGCAGCGCCTGGTCGATCTGCTCCGACGCGCCGGCCAGGTCGCCGAGCTGCCGCAGCGACTGGGCCAGCAGCACCGTCGCGGAGACGGCGGTGACCAGCGACCCGGGCCCTTCGTCGAGGATCCGCTCGGCCACCTGCGCGGTGGCCGCCGGCCGCCCCTCGGCCAGGTGCAGGCGGCCGAGTGCCAGCAGCGGCTCGTCGGAGCCGGGCCAGTGCCGCAGCGCCTCGGCGATGACCGTGTGCGCCTGGTCCATCCGGCCGTCGAGCAGGCACAGGTCCGCGTGCAGCGCCCGCACCGCCACGTCGGCGTAGCGCGGCATCACGCCCACCCTGGTGTCCATCAGCGGCTCGAGCGCCTCCAGCGCGCCGGCGTGGTCGCCGCGGTCGAAGAGCAGCAGCGCCAGGGCGACCGACCCGCTGACCCAGCCGTTGGGGTCGGGGACCGCGTTGGCGTTGACGCTCTCCTCGATGTGGAAGCGGGCCTCGTCGAGCTGGCCGCGTTCCCGGCACACGGTGGCGAGCACCAGCCGGGCGTAGCTGATGTTGCGCGACTCGGCGATCCCCGCGTCGCGGCAGCCGTCGAGGACCCGCCGCGCGCAGGCCGCCGCCGCCGACAACCGGCCGCGGCTGAGGTGCGCGACCGCCCGCAGGCGGTTCGCCTGCACGGTGAGCAGGTTGAAGCCGGACTTGCGGGCCAGGTCGGCGCCGCGCTCCAGCTCGGCCTCGGCCTCGTCGAGCCGGCCGCCCGCTATGGCCGCGCCGGCGAAGGTCAGGTGCGCCACGGCCCGCGCCGCGTCCGCGGAGTCCGCGAAGACGTGCTCGCCCGCGGCGTCCTCGGTGCGCTCCAGCAGGCGCACCGCGGTCTCATGGGCACGGTCGGGGTGCTCGGTGGCGGCGGCCTCCGCGAGCCGCATCGCCGCGAGGACCTCGGCCTGCAGCGCTCCCGGCGCCTCGCCGAGGCCGCGCTCGCCGAGCCGGATGAACGCCGACATGCCGACCATGTCGCCGGTGTCGCGGCACGACAGGGCGAGCGCGAAGGCGAGCATGGGCCGCTCGGCGATGTCGTGCGGTGGCTGCGGCCCGTCCCGGGTGGTCAGCGCCCGCGGGCCCGAGCCGGCCAGCTCCGGCCAGTACTGGAGGAACAGCCGCTCGGTCGAGACCCAGTCGCCGCCCGCGATGGCGTGCGTCAGGGCGTCGCTGGGCAGCCCGTTCGCCGCGTACCAGCCGGCCGCCGCCCGGTGCAGGGCCCGCTCCTCGGCGAAGGACAGGGTGGTGCGCAGCTCGGCGCGCAGCATCGCCCGCAGCAGCCTGCGGTAGCGGTACCAGGAGTGCGAGCCGCCGTAGAAGCCGGCGAGCGAGTTGGCGCGGCTCATCTGGGCGAGCAGCCGGGCGCCGCCGCGGCCGCCCGTGAGCGCCTCGACCAGGCCCGGGCAGACCGTCTCCAGGATCGAGGTCCGCAGCATGACCTCGCGGATCTCCGGGTCGAGGTGCTGCAGGATCTCCCGCCGGACGTACTCGCTGAGCCCGACCTCCTCGTTGAGCCCGGCCTGACCCAGGACGATGTCGGTGACCAGCCGCTCCGGCTCGTGCCGGCCGACCATCGCCGACAGGATCACCGCGACCGCCGCCGGCCAGCCCTCGGTCACGTGCCAGAGCGCGTAGCGGAAGTGCTGGGCGAGGCGCACTCCGTAGCCGTCGGCGAGGCCGGCGACCTCGTCCTGGGTGAGGGCGAGGTGGTCGGTGCGCAGCTCGTTGAGCTGGCCGCGGACCCGCCACCGGTAGAGCGACAGGGGCGGCTCGGTCCGGGCGAGGATGAGGAAGCTGATCCGGTCGCCGAGGCGGGTGATGAGCCGCTCGAGCCGCCGCAGCACGGTGTGGTTGGCGACGTGGTGCAGGTCGTCGAGGACGACGACGGCGCGCTCGTAGTGGTGGGCGTTGCTCCAGGCGTAGGTGGCCGGGTCGACGGCGATGCCGGCGGCGGTGAGCGCGTGCGTCAGCTGCCGCCATGCCCCGGCCCCGCAGTTGGCCTCGAACCGCACGTACGCGGCGCGCCCGGGGGCCCGGCCGGCGGCGATCCACGACGCGACCAGGACGGTCTTGCCCCAGCCGGTCGGCGCGCACAGGAGGGTCACGGGGTGTGACACCGCGGCGTCGAGCTGCTCCATGAGCCGGTCCCGCGCGAGGTGTACGGCCGGCAGCTCGGGCGCGTCGCCGCGCAGCTCGGCGGCGGGCGCCTCGATCGGCCGGCTCGGCCCTGTCCAGCTACGGAACCGCTCGGCGGCGTCGTTGTGCGCCAACTTGTCCAGAGTGCTCTCGCGTGGAACGCCGTGCTGGCTGCTCTGCACCGTCACTCCCGTGGACGCGATTCAGACGTGCTGGGCGACCCTTCACCGAGGGATGGAATTCGTCGGACAACCGACGCCGACCACCATAGATCTTCACGCGTCCGGAGGGGAGACCCCATATTTAGCTGCTTCGATTGTAGGAGTGCAAACATTGACGAACATCTCATGATTGAGCGTTCTATTCATAGATACCCCTCAATTAATAGCGGCGCCCTGGAGTACAGCGGGTGTGCGGGTGCTGGGGTAATACATGGCATTTGTCCAGTTTTGCTGTCCGTGTCAGTTCTGACGGACAGCACTCGGGGCTACACAGCGTGAACTCTGCTTCGGAGGGGTCGCGCGGCGCTGTGCGGGGGTGTGTGGAATGGTCCGGTTCGACCGGAACCGGACCCTTCACGCATGCCTGCTTCGATCGTCCCTGGTACCGCAGCGGCATGTCGACACGGATTTTACTCATGTGGATGCCTGTAGCTACTCATCAGAACGTATAACATCGATGTTTTTTGCGGAGAATTACAACGATGTCATCAACGACACTCCTCATCGCTGCCGGACTTTTCGCTCAAACCCGTGCCATTCTGCAAGTTGCACATCGCAGGAAGCCGCATTGAGGGCATACCGGGCGCGCTGTGTGGCCGTTCCGCGGTTGGGATCATTGCGCCCGGGGCAGGTTGTTGGTTTGGATGGTTCGTCCGTGAATGTGCCAAGACCGGAGGCCCGGTGTACGACCTCAACAGCCTCTCCCTGAGCGAGATCGTGCGCTGCGGGACCGAGGTGCGTGCGGTCGCGGCGAAGGGTGACGACCTTTCCGGCGCCCTGTATGACGTCGCGGAGCTGCTTCACGAACGCATTCGGGACGGTGCCGCCGGCCCGCCCGCCTTCTCCTGGCTCCGCCTCGCCGCGGGGGAGACGATCGTCACGACCGTGCCCGCCGGCGTCCTTCCGGCCGGAGGGTGGGGTGCGACGGGCGACTGGCGGGCGCCCGGTGCGACGCCCATGGGGGTGCAGCTGCGCGAGGTCGACGACGATCCGGTGCGGACCGTGCTCGCCGTCGGCTGCGCCGGCCACCACCTGCTCGCCGGCGTCACCGTCCGGCTCGACCAGCAGACCGCCGACCTGTTCGAGCTGATCGTCCTCAACCTCCGGATCGGCCTGCACCGTCACGCCGACCCGGGGGACGCCGCGGCCCGCGAGGAGGCGTACGGCGATCTGCTCAGCGCCGTGGAGCGGGCCGCCGAGCGGCAGGCGGCCCAGCTGGAGCGGACCGTCGCCGAGCTCGCCGACGCCGCCACGCGGCTGCGCCGCAGCCAGCAGGAGCTGCGCGAGCGGGAAGGCCGGCTGCGGGAGGAGACCAGCCTCGTCGAGGCGCTGCACTCCGTCGGCACCGAACTGTCGTCGGAGCTCGACGTCGACCGGGTCGTGCAGCGCGCCACCGACGTCGCGACCGGCCTCACCGGCGCGGCCTTCGGCTCGTTCTTCTACAACGTCACCGACGAGCTCGGCGAGTCGCACCAGCTGTACTCGCTGTCCGGGGTGTCCAAGGAGGTGTTCGCGAAGTTCCCGCTGCCGCGCAACACCAGCGTGTTCGACCCGACGTTCCGGGGCGTCGGGTACCTGCGCAGCGACGACATCAGGAAGGACCCGCGCTACGGGCACAACCCGCCGTACACCGGCATCCCGGCGGGACACCTGCAGGTCGTGAGCTACCTGGCCGTGCCCGTCGTCTCCTCCACCGGCGAGGTCCTCGGCGGCTTCTTCTTCGGCCACCCGCAGGTCGGCCGGTTCACCGAACGGCACGAGCGCCTCGCCGTCGGCATCGCCGCGCACGCCGCGGTCGCGCTCGACAACGCCCGCATGTACCTGCGCCAGCGCGACGCCGCCGTCGAGCTGCAGCGCAGCCTCCTGCCCAGGATCCCGCGGGTGGACGGGATGGAGGTCGTGTCGCGGTACCTGCCGGCGGCGAAGGGCGTCGAGGTCGGCGGCGACTGGGTCGACCTGGTGCCGCTGTCCGCCGGCCGGGTCGCCCTCGTCGTCGGCGACGTGATGGGCAAGGGCATCCGCGCCGCGGCGGTGATGGGGCAGCTGCGCACGGCGATCCGCTCCTACGCGTCGCTGGACCTCGCCCCCGGCCAGCTCATGCGCCAGCTCAACACGCTGCTCGCGGCAGACGACGACACGCAGATGGCATCGTGCGTCTACGCGGTCTACGACCTGGTGCACGGCACGCTCAGCTACGCCAACGCCGGCCACCCGCCCGCCGTCGGCGTCCTGGCCGGACAGCCGACCCGGCTGCTGACCGGGCCCGTCGGGCCGCCGCTCGGGACGGCCGACTTCCCGTACACCGAACAGGTCGTCGCGGTCCCCCCGGGAGAGGCGCTCCTGCTGTACACCGACGGCCTCATCGAACGGCGCGACCGCAACATCGAGGACCGGCTCGCCGACCTCCAGGCACGGATCGCCCTGCACCCGCGACCGACCCTGGCCGCGATCGACGACCTCATCGCCGGGATGGTCGACCCGGCCCATCACGAGGACGACATCGCGGTCCTCTATGTCCGGCAGCCGCCGGCCGAGGTGCCGCTGACCGCGGTCGCGGCCTACCCGGCGGTGGCCTCCGAGAGCCGCGCCGCCCGCCGCTTCGTCCAGGAGACCCTGCGCGGGTGGGGCGTGCCCGGCGAGCGGACCGATACCGCGGTCGCGGTCGTCGCGGAGCTCTTCGCCAACGCGGCGACCCACGCCCGCACCCGCCACGTCGAGCTGCGCCTGCACCTGCTGCCGGCCCACGTCGCGATCGAGGTGTTCGACCAGGACAACCGGCTGCCGTTCCTGATCGAGCCGACCTTCGACGACGAGCACCACCGCGGCCTGCAGATCGTCCGCGCCAGCTCCGACCGCTGGGGGACCCGCGCCGTCGCCGACGGCAAGATCGTCTGGGCGGAGATCCCCTAGCGCGACCGCGGTCAGCCCTGGAGCCGGGCCAGCTCCTCCTCGACGATCGACTCGTCCAGCTTCTTGAACACCGGCGTCGGCGCCGACAGCGGCGTGCCCGCGACGATCGCCTCCGGCGTCCACGTCGCGCCGTCCGTGTAGTCGCCCGTGAGGATGGGGTACGTGAGGCCGTTGTCCAGGTCCTCCACGTCGACGATCCGCGGCATGGGCGCGTGCACGCCGGTGCCGCCGAGCAGCTCGTGGATCTGCTGGGCGGCGTGCGGCAGGAACGGCGTGAGCAGCGTGTTGCAGTCGCGCACCGCCTGCAGGGCGACGTGCAGGACGGTGCCCATCCGGGCCTTGTCCTCCTTGAGCTTCCACGGCGACTGGTCGGAGAAGTACTTGTTGACCTCGCCGACGATCCGCATCGCCTCGGTGATCGCGGCCTTCTGCCGGTGCTTGGCCAGCAGGTCGCCGACGCTGCCGAACCCGGCGCGGACCGCCTCCAGCAGCGCGGTGTCCTCGGCCGTCAGCTCACCGGCGGCCGGGATCTCCCCGAAGTTCTTCGCGGCCATCGAGATCGAGCGGTTGACCAGGTTGCCCCAGCCGGCGACCAGCTCGTCGTTGTTGCGCCGGCGGAACTCCGACCAGGTGAAGTCCGTGTCCGTCGCCTCCGGGCCGGCGACCGCGATGAAGTAGCGCAGGGCGTCGGCGTCGTACCGCTGCAGGAAGTCGCGGACGTAGATGACGACCCGGCGGGAGGAGGAGAACTTCTTGCCCTCCATCGTCAGGTACTCCGACGACACGACCTCGGTCGGCAGGTTGAGCGCGCCGAGCGAGCCCGGCTTCGGCGCCGAGTAGCCCAGCAGGATCGACGGCCAGATCACCGAGTGGAAGACGATGTTGTCCTTGCCCATGAAGTAGAACGCCTCGGCGTCCGGGTCCTGCCACCACTTCCGCCACGCCTCGGGGTCGCCGCTGCGGCGGGCCCACTCGACCGACGCCGACAGGTAGCCGATGACCGCGTCGAACCAGACGTAGATGCGCTTGTCGTCGCGGTCGCGCCAGCCGTCGAGCGGGATCGGCACGCCCCACTCCAGGTCCCGGGTGATCGCGCGCGGCTGCAGGTCGGCGATGAGGTTGCGGGAGAACTTCAGCACGTTGGGCCGCCAGCCTTCGCGCGTGTCGAGCCAGGCGTTGAGCTGGTCCGCGAACGCGGGCAGGTCCAGGAAGAAGTGCTCGGTCTCCACGAACTCCGGCGTCTCGCCGTTGATCTTCGACCGCGGGTTGATGAGCTGGTCGGGGTCGAGCTGGTTGCCGCAGTTGTCGCACTGGTCGCCGCGGGCGCTGTCGTAGCCGCAGATCGGGCACGTGCCTTCGATGTACCGGTCGGGCAGCGTCCGGCCCGTCGACGGCGACCGCGCGCCGAGCGTCGTCTTGGCGATGATGTACCCGTTGTCGTGCAGGCCCTGGAAGAGCTCCTGCACCACCTGGTAGTGGTTGCCGGTCGTGGTGCGGGTGAACAGGTCGTAGGTCAGGCCGAGCCCGTGCAGGTCCTCGACGATCACGCGGTTGTACCGGTCGACGAGCTCGCGCGGGGTCACCCCTTCCGCGTCGGCCTGGACCTGGATCGGGGTGCCGTGCTCGTCGGTGCCGGAGACCATCAGCACGTCGTGGCCGGCCATCCGCATGTAGCGGCTGAACACGTCGGAGGGCACTCCGAAGCCGGACACGTGACCGATGTGGCGCGGCCCGTTGGCATAAGGCCAGGCGACCGCGGCGAGAACACGACTCATGACCTGAAAGCGTAGTGACCCGTCCTGACCTTCGGCGAACGGATAGTTTCTCCCGACACGCTAGGGGACGTCCGAAATCTCCGGTATGACCCGTTGTCCAATGAAAACGTGAGCGAAGAAGCGTGGTGGCGGGGCCAGGCCGCCGGAATCCCACCGAAACCAGCCGACGGCTTCCCGTTGTGGCCGACCACGTCGACCACCACGGTGCGGGCGCCGGTCCACGACGAGCCGGGCACGGACCTGGTGCCGGCGGCCGCGGGCCTCGCTCCCGATCTCGTCGACCCCGCGGCGCACGACGCGGGGGCGACCGCCGTCATCGAGCACCTCCAGCAGGCCACCGCCCAGCTGGAGGAGACGGCGACGCAGCTGTCCGGCACGCTGTCCGCCGGGCAGCCGTCCGGCACGCTGTCCGGCGAGCCGCCGTCCGGCACGCTGTCCGGCGGGCAGTTGTCCGGCGGGCAGCTGTCCGGCAAGGGCGAGGCTTGGCCGCCGCCCGCGATGCGGGTCATGCGCCAGCCGCGGGACGCCGCCCGCACCTCCCCGCCGCCGGTCCGCCTGCCGCGCAAGCCCAAGCGCCTGCGCAGCCCCGCGGCCGGCCTGCCCGCGATGCTGCTGATCGCGCTGCTGGCCGGCTTCTTCGCCTGGACCAGCGCCGAGCCGTTCTTCCTCGACATGGGCCAGGGCGAGGCCGGCCACGCCCAGGTCACCCGCTGCCGTGGCGACGGCGTCCTGCGCCGCTGCTACGTGACGTTCCAGCCCGACAAGGGTGCCGCGGTCGCCGGTGTACCGCTGGTCGGCGCCGACGAGGATCCCGGCGCGGTCCTCGACGCCCGGATGCGCGAGGGCGGGCGGATCGCGTACGCCGGCAACCCCACGGGGCTGCGCGTCCGCTGGACCGTCGGCCTGGCGCTGATCCTGCTGTGCGGCGCCGCCCTGTGCTGGGCCACCGGCGCCGGCCGCCTGGGCCGCCTCCGCACCCGCCTCGCCGCCTACGCCCTCACCGCCGCCGCCCCGCTGGTCCTGGCCCTCGGCGTCCTCGTGAGCTCCTACTGACACCGCCCCCTCATGATCCGGAAGACTATGTGTCGTCCTGGCAGCATTTTCTCTTCCGGATCATGGCGGTGGGCGCACTCGTACACGGGGCGTCGCGTGATCCGGAAGACCTTGTGCGGTCGCGGCTCCGGGTCGCGGCTCCGGGTCGCGGCTCCGGATCGCGGCTCCGGGTCGCGGCGGAAGTTTCACGCGTGAGCGGCGGCGTAGACCTCGCGGCGGGGGAGGCCGAAGCGGGTCGCCACCTCGGTGATCGCGTCCTTCTTGGACGTGCCGGCGGCGACCAGCGCGGCGACCGAGGCGGACAGCGCGGCGTCGGAGGGGCGTTCCTGCGGCACCGCCGGCGCCCCGCCGACCACCAGGGTGATCTCGCCGCGCGCCGATTCGGCGTCCTCGGCCAGCTCGCCGAGGGTGCCGCGGCGGATCTCCTCGTACGTCTTGGTGAGCTCGCGGCACAGTGCCGCCGGGCGGTCGGCGCCGAAGGCCGCGGCCAGGTCGCGCACGGTGTCGCCGACGCGGTGCGGGGACTCGAAGAAGACCAGGGTGCGCGGCTCGGCGGCCAGGGAGGCGAAGTACGTGCGCCGCTCGCCCTGCTTGCGCGGCGGGAACCCCTCGAAGCAGAACCTGTCGCAGGGCAGCCCCGACACCGCCAGGGCGGTCGTGACGGCGCTCGGGCCCGGGGCGGCGCTCACCGGTACACCCAACGCCACCGCGGCCCGGACGAGCCTGAACCCGGGGTCGGAGACGCTGGGCATGCCGCCGTCGGTCACCACGGCGACGGTCGCCCCGGTGGCGAGCAGGTCCGCGAGCTCGGGCGTGCGGCGCTCCTCGTTGCCCTCGAAGTAGGAGACGAGCCGGCCGCCGATCGTCACGCCGAGGTGCTGGGCGAGGCGGCCCAGCCTGCGGGTGTCCTCGGCGGCGACGACGTCGGCGGAGGCCAGGACCGAGCGCAGCCGGGGCGAGGCGTCCTCGGGATTACCCAAAGGAGCTCCGAGCAGAATCAATGGCACATGTGCGATGGTGGCATCCCACCGCCTACGATCGCGCAATGACCTCGGTGCTGACCGACGCAAGCGAGACGCCGCCGCCGGCGGCGGAGCCGTCCTGGGATGGAACCGCCCACCCGGTCGCCGACGCGGTGCGTCGCAGGCTCGCCCGTCCCGGACCCGCCACCCCGGCCTTCTGGCTGGCGGCGATCCTGGTCACCGCGATCGGGCTGCTCCTCCGGATGGTGAACCTCGCACATCCAAAGGAGACGATCTTCGACGAGGTCTACTACGCCAACGAGGCGTGGGACCTGCTCCAGCACGGCGTCGAGTGGAACCCCGAGGACAACACCCCGCAGTACGTG